>CAZMPP010000005.1:0-9025 GCA_964568035.1 uncultured bacterium | reverse complement strand
GATTCGCAATCGCTAGCACAGGTAATCACGACCGGCGCCAACTTGGCCAGATCCTTGACGATGGCCAGCGTGCTCTCGATCGTGCTGCCTTCCCCGAACCAGCGCTGACCGAGATGCATCACGATCGGGTCCGCCGGAAGCGTTCGCGCGACGTCGCGATCCTCGTCGGTTACGCCGAGGCGCAGTTTGGTGACGCGCTCGCGCGCACCAGCCAGCGCAACGAGGTCGAGCAGCTGGTCGACTTCGTGCCGAACGATCCGCCCGGGCTGACGGTCGCAGAGATCGGGGTCCGCCTCGGATACCATCACCCGATTGAGATAGAGCCGCGCCGTCAATCGAGCGAACCAGCGCCGCTCGTACGTATAACCCACCCGCAGCGCAGCGCGAGTTCCCCCGGCAATCTGAAGGTCGACGGCGCGCGGTGCGAGCGCGATGGCGACGTCATATCCGGCGTAACTCGACCCGAACCGTCCCGGCGACATCCCGTGCGGCAAAACGGCGACCTCGTCGACGTCGTCGTTGCGATCCATAACCTCGCGATTGTATTCGCTCGTTACCATCGTCACGTGCGCACCGGGAAAGGACCGGCGGACCGTCGCGATCGCGGGCGTGGAAAGCACGAGGTCGCCGATACGGTCGGTGCGCGAAAGCAAAATTTTCACGCCGTGGGCGCGTCGAGACGCAGGGCGCGTTCCAGCTCGTCGAAATAGATTTCGTTCGCAAGGGCTCTGGCAGCGCGCAGCTCGTCCGGTCGCAACTCGCGATCGATGCCCGGCGGCGGCAAACGCCGGCGCAGACGCTCTTGCGCGCCGGTTGCCCGAGCGGCGGCGTGGAAGCGGCGCTGCACCGGATTGATTCCCGTCGCAAGATAGGCGCGCCAATGTGGATGCAAACGTACCAGCCGTACCGCGGTTCGCGCCTGAGCGCGAGCCTGCTCGAGCATGCGCTCGACGCTGCCGGACCGGCGCGGCGGCTTGACGTGAAAGACGAGCGCCTGCGGCCGGAAGACGGCGCGAACGCCGGCGAAACGCAGGCGCAACCCAACGTCGATATCTTCCCATCCGTATTCGCTGAACGACTCGTCGAAACCACCGATCCCGCGTATGGTCGCCAGCGGCACCGAGACGTTAGTCGTCCAAAAATAATTGCCGCTATAGTTGCGGATACTCCATAACGGCGTCGGAAGATTCTCCGGCGAGCTGACCTCGATCGCGCCACCGCGCACGATGTCGTTCGGGCGCCTCGCATGAGCTCGCAAGTGCTCCTCGACGAAGTTCGGCAGCGGAAGCACGTCGTCGTCGATGAAGATGATTCGCTCGCCGCTCGCTCGCGCGATACCGGCGTTGCGCGCGGCCGCCAAGCCGGCGTTGCTTTGACTCACGACGATGAAAGGGCAAGTCGCGCGGCCGCGCGCGCGCTCGATCACCGCCGGCGTGGCATCGCTGGAGCCGTCGTCAACGACCACGATCTCATAGTCGCCTTCCGCAACGTTCTGGTCGAAGCATGCCTCGAGAACGCGCTCGAGGAGTGCGGCACGGTTGTAGGTGCAGAACTGCAGCGTGGCTTTCACTCTATCAGCGTCTCGACCGCAGAGATGATCCGCGGCACGTCGAGGTGGGCGATGCAGGCATAATCCCGGCAACGCTCCTTGGTGTCTCCGCGATGGCACGGGTACGACGCGCGCACGACTTCCGTCCGGCGGCCCAGCGGCGCCCAGCGATCGGGGTAGTCGGACTGAAATGGAAAGATCCCGACCGTCGGGCACTCGACCGCGGCCGCGACGTGCATCGAGCCGGTGGTGATGCCGACGAAGGCGGCGGCGCGCTTCGCCAGAGCTCCGAAGGTTCCGACGCTGGTTCTGCCCGCGATCGAGGCGACGTTGTGACCGGCCCGTTGGGCGATGCCTTCGGCCATCGGTGCGTCGGCCGGCGAACCGCTTACCAAGATCCGGCCGCCGAAGCGCTCGCGCAACTGGCGCGCCAGTGCCGCCCAGCCGTCGAGCGGCCAGATCCCGCGGGCCGATGCGACCGCGTTGCACGGATTGAGGAGAATGAACGGCGCCGTGTCCGCCAAGAGTGCCCCAGCCTCGAGCTCGTCGCGTTCAGTCGGAACAAAGCGATAGTAGGGCTCGTCGGTATCGCAATCGATGGCACGTGCAAAGTCGAGCAGAATCTGCGACCAATGCGACGTGACGTCGCCGCGTTCGCTGCGAACGACGACTCGATCGGTGAAGCGGAACGAATAAAAGCGCCGCGCCTGGCCGACGCGCACCGGGATGGCGGCCCGCTGCGGAACGCTCGCCGTGCGCCGCGTCGCCCACGTGACCACGCACGCGCCGTACTGCAACCCAGCCAGCCGCTGCGCCAGAGCCGCGTCATTTGCGCCGTCGTCGAGCAAGACGCCGTCAACGTCGGGGACGCGCTCGAGGAGAGGCGCGTGAGCCGGCAGCGTCAGCGCGTCCACGCGTCCGAAGCGCCGGCGCAACGCGCGCGCGACCAGGGAAGCGACGAGCGAGTCGCCGATGCCGCCGCCCGCACAGTAGAGCAGCGCGCGATCACTCATTGCGTGCATCGAGCGCGCGTATCAGTTCGCGTGAGTAAATTCCGTCCAGAAATGCCGCGCGCGCGATCTCGCCGAGCCACTGCGGTCCGCGTGTGTTCGTCGCTAATCCGGCGTAGATTGCAAGCAGCGTGTCGGGCAGGAGGAAACGCGCTCGCAACACGTTGAGCGGATGCGCGCCGGTCGCCATGCGAGCGCGGCTCGATGGATGCTTGGCGAGAAAGCGGCGCGCCATGCGCGCGCGCTCGACGGCCTTGCGGCTCTGCACTTCGAGCGTCTCCTCCGCAGGAAGCTTGAGATGCCACAAAAAGGCGTCCCACCCGAAACGCCAAGATAATCCGCTCTCGCGCAGGCGAAGCCCCAGCTCCGTATCCTCCCACCCGTACAGCTCGAAGCTCTCGTCAAAGCCGCCCACATCGTGGAAGGCCTTGGCCGGAAGCGAAGCGTTGCACGTGCAAAGGAAGGCACGCGAGTAATTGGCCGGCCCCGGCTTCGGACGCTGTGCCGGAGAAGGCACGTTAAGAATCGGCCCGTTGACCACAGATGGATCGCTTCCGGTATGTGCCGCAGCGTGTGCGGCCAACCAGCCCGGCGGCAACGCCACGTCGTCGTCGCAGAAGACGAGATAGTCACCACGCGCCGCGGCAACACCGCGATTACGCGCCTTTCCCCGATTGGGTTTTGGCTCGAACACATAAGTGACCGCCAAGCCCTCACGCGCGTGCCGCTCTACGACCGCACGCGTCGAATCATTCGAGCCGTTGTCGGCAACGACGACCTCGAACGGCGGCGCGCCGGCCTGCGCGGCAAGCCCCGAGAGCGCGCCGTCGATGTAGCGCTCGCGATCTTTGGTCGCGATAACGACCGAGATGTTCATGCGCCGGCTAGGCCGCCAGTTCGAGCAGCGATTCCGCCATCCGGCCCGATGCGCCGACATGATGGCGATAGAGCGCTGCGAGCTGCGGTGAAACCTCCGCTAGCCACGCTGCGTCGTCGTAGCTTTCGAGCGCGATGCGCGCCATGCGCGCCGGCGTGATGGTACTGTGAATTTCCTTTACCACCACCCGTCCGGCATCCATGTTCGGCTGCGTGTGATACTTGAAGCGGTGAGAGACCGCGGTGACTGCAGCTCGTTTGAGCGGCAACCCGACGAAGGGAACGCGGTCGAGATAGGTCAGGGGACCGTTGATCGTAACGACTTCCGGTGCGTTGAGGGGTGTGATCGCGACCGTCGGTTTGCCCAAGATCGCCAACTCGATGGTCTTAGTGCCGGGAATGGTCAATACCAAGCGGGCTTCCTTGGCCGCAGCGAGCGCGTTGCGTAAGACGGGTATGCGCCGGTCCCCCTCGTCCGTCGTGAGATAATCGCATCCGTCTTCACTGACGAGCTTTCCACGCTTTCCGAACATGCGCGGGTGGCCACCGCTCTCAATGGCGCTTTGCACGCTCGAGCGTGCGGTGAACGGTGAGAGTGCCAAGGCGACGGGAATCTCGGGGCGCTCCCGCTGCAACTGCAGCGCAACGGAAAAAAAGAACGGAACCAGGCTTTCGACTTCGTAGGCACGCGACCCGGGCATGATGAGGATGCCGTCGTGCGGTGCTTGGGCTTCGGCCGGCAGGCCGGCCTCGAAGAGCGCGCCGTCAATCGCCAGATTCCCGACGCACACGATGCGCTCGCGCGGCGTTCCCCACTCGACAAGTTGCCCGGCGTTACGCTCGTCCACGGCGAAGGCCCGCTCGAAAAGCTTGCGATAGCTGCGCCGCGAGAACTTATACGTCGCGGTTCTTCCCTTCAATCGGCGGTGCACGATGGCGGCGTGCAGCAAGTCGCCTCCTATGTATTGCACGAGGTCGACGCGCGGCGGAGCACCGTCGAGCTTTCCGCCAAGCGCGAACTTCACGTAGCTCTTCGGTTCGTAAACTCGGGCCTGCGGAAAGGCCTCACGGACCATCTCTGCTTCGAAGCCGCTCGCGTAATCATCGGGCACGAGAAAGACCAGGACGCCGAGATCGGGGCGGCGCGCGTAGAGCGCTCGAAGAAGCGGCCGAAGCCAACCGGCGACTTCGCCCGGCCCATTAGCCGTTACGGCAATATGCATTGATGATGCGCCCGATTAAATCCGTCGTGCTCGTACCGGCTACGTGCCGGGCGAGCGCGATTCGTCCGCCGTGCTGCAGGACGACCGTTCTTTCCGGCAGGTCGTCTTCGCGATACTGATCGCTCTTCACGTGAACGTCGGGACGAATCCGATCGAGCAAGACTTCCGGCGTCGCCTCCTCGAAACCGACGACGGCATCGACGCTGCGTAGCGCGCGCAAAACCTGCGCCCGCGCCGCGAATGGCACGAGCGGCCGTGCCGGTCCTTTGAGGCGCCGCACCGATTCGTCGTGATTCAGCCCGACGATGAGCGCGTCGCCTTGCGAACGAGCCCAGGCCAAATACTCGACGTGCCCGGCGTGGAGCAGATCGAAGACGCCATTGGTAAAGATCACGGAGCGATTGTGGGCGCGCAGCTCTTCCCGCCACGCCACCGCTTCGGCTACGTCGAAGAGCGGAGCGAAGAGCGGGCTCATCCCGATTGTGCCGGATCGACCAGCGCGAGAATTTCCTCAGGCGACGCCGTTGCAGTGCCCAGCTTCTCAACGACCACGCCCGCGGCGAAGTTTGCCAGCTGCATCGCCTGCTCGATCGGCGCGCCGGCCGCCAATGCCAGCGCCAGAACCGCGACGACCGTGTCTCCCGCTCCGCTCACGTCGTAGACGGTGCGCGCAACCGAGGGAATCTGCAGGCGTTCGCCGCTCCGTCCGAAGAGCGACATCCCATGCTCCCCGCGCGTCACGACGGCGTAGCGGCAGTCGAGCATTTCGATCAAACGCATTCCGGCGCGTTCCAGGCTCGCATCGTCGACGATCGGAATGCCGGTGATGGTCGCGGCCTCGGCTACGTTTGGCGCAACACAGGTGATGCCGGTGAAGAGTTCGATGTTCTGCGGCTTGGGATCGGCGAGGACGAGCGCGCAGGTGCGCGCGGCTTCGACGATCTCGCGGCAGAGCAGTCCCTTGGCATAGTCGCTAAGAATGACGGCATCGCATTGCGCGGCACGCTCGCGCACGAAATCGGCCACCCGGCGGCGATCGCCCTCGGAGAGTGCGGAACGCGACTCCCAATCGGCGCGCACGACTTGCTGGTTATGGGCGACGATTCGTGTCTTGCGCGTGGTTGGCCGGTCGAGCATGGTGAAGACGCCCGAATCGTCAACCTGTTCGGCGCGCAACAAGTCGCGAATCTGCTCGGCGAAGGCGTCGTCGCCGACGGTTCCGGCAAAGACGACGTCGGCTCGCAGGGCACGCAGGTTATTTGCAACGTTGCCCGCGCCGCCCAAGGTGAAGGAGTGATCGGCGACCGCCACCACCGGAACCGGCGCTTCGGGCGAGATGCGCGTCACCGTCCCCCAGATCCACTCGTCGACCATCAAGTCGCCGACGACGAGGATCCGTCGTCCGCCGGCGCGTTCGAAGACCGTGCGCGCGTCGGGCGCCATGAGCGTCGGCGTCAACGAATGCCTCCGTCGAAGATCAGCCGTTGCTCGACCAAGTCGCAAACGATGTGTGCCATCACTTGATGGACTTCTTGAACGATCGCAGCATAACCGTCGGGGCCAAGGAGAACGTGGTCGGCGAGCTCGGCGACCTTACCGCCGCCATTGCCCGTAAAAGCGACCGTCACCGCGCCCCGGCGTTTCGCCGCTTCAAGCGCCAACACGATGTTGCGCGAGGTGCCGCTGGTGGTCATTCCGATCACCACGTCGCCGGGGTGCGCGAAAGCTTCGACCTGTCGCGAGAAGACGTAGTCGTAACCGTAGTCGTTGCCCACGCAGGTAAGCGTCGAGGAGTTTACCGAGAGGGCTTCGCTGTGCAGACCGGGCCGTTCGCGAAGGTAGCGCCCCGAAAGCTCGGCGGCCATGTGTTGTGCTTCGGCGGCGCTTCCCCCATTGCCGCACCACAGAACTTTCTTACCGTCGCGAAGTGCCTGCACGAGCGCGGCGGCGATTCCTTCGACCTGATCGCGATAGTGGGGTGCGTCGAGCAAACCTCGGCGCTCGGAAAGCAGCTCGTCGAAACTGCGGCGACCGTGCTCCTTGGGCATCACGGCTCGATCCAAAAGAGCTCCTCCCCCTGCGAAACGAGCTCGCCGTTACCAGGCACGATGCGCACGATTGTTCCAGCATCGTCGCTTTGGATTTCGTTGAAAAGCTTCATCGCTTCGAGCACGCAGAGAACGTCGCCGGGCTTTACGCGATCGCCGGTCTCGACGAACGACGGCACGTCGGGAGAGGCCGAACGATAGAAGACTCCGGTGAGAGGCGCCATGACTTTAATGACGTTGGCGTTGGCGACCGGTGCCGTCGCCGGCAGAGCCACTTCGCTCGTCGAGGGGGCGGAAACCGGTGCCTCGGTTCGACGCGAGAGCTCGTAGACCGCATCGCCGAGTCTAACTTTGATCGTCTCGAGACCGTGCTCGTGCATGAGGGCCAGCAGCTCGCGCAGCGTCTGCGTCTCCTCGGCAAAGCGATCTTCCATCAAAGGCCCGCTTCTACGAGAAGCTCGGCAACGACTCTCGGCGCGGCCAAGGGTAAGCGCCGCTCGGTACGGTTCTCAAGGTCGCGCAGGACGAGTTCGCCGGCGGCGAGTTCCTCCGATCCGACAATAATCGCATATCGGGCGCGATTGCGATCTGCGTTTTTTAGATGCGCGAGCATCTTGCGCTCCTCGTAGTCCGCGTAGGTGGGAAAGTCAAATCGGCGGCGCAGCTCGGCCACGATTGGAACGATCGCGGCGCGCGCTTGTGCGCCGAGCGCGATTGCGGCAATCCCGCGGCGCGGAGGCTCGCCGGCCGGCCGGCTTGCGGCGAGAACCATCAAGAACCGCTCGAGTCCGAGGGCAAAGCCGACCGCCGGTACATCGGGTCCGCCGAGCGAGCCGACGAGGCCATCGTAGCGCCCCCCGCCGCAGAGGCTGCTCTGCGAGCCCAGCAATCCGGACGTAATCTCGAAAACCGTGCGTCCGTAGTAATCGAGCCCGCGCACGATGCGCGGATTGACGGTGAACGGGATTCCGGTCAGCTCCAAAAAGGATCGCAATGCATCGAAGTGCTCGCGGCAGGCCGCGCAAAGGTAGGACTCAAACGACGGGGCGCTCTCGACAAACGGCGCGTCGGCGGGATCTTTACTGTCGAGCAGGCGCAGCGGATTGCGCTCGACGCGGCGCCGAGCATCCTCGCTCATCGTCGCGAGATGCGGACGCACGTGCTCCAAGAGCGCCTCGCGATACCGTGGCCGGCAGACTTCGTCGCCGATGGAGTTGATGTTGAGCGCCGCATCGTTGATGTTGTATCCGCGAACGAGGTCCCACGCTAGCGAGATTACTTCGCAATCGGCTTCCGGACCGGCGAAGCCAAAGCACTCGACGCCGAACTGGTGCGACTGCCGGTAACGCCCTTTTTGTGGACGCTCGTAACGAAAAATCGGTCCGAGATAATAGAGACGCTGCGGTCCAAGCGTAAGCAGGCCGTGTTCGAGCACCGCGCGGACGACCGGTGCCGTCCACTCGGGGCGCAGCGTGAGACTGCGGCCCCCGCGAGCGGTGAACGTGTACATCTCTTTCTCGACGATGTCGGTCGTTTCGCCGACGCCGCGGACGAAGAGGTCGGTCGATTCAAAAAGCGGCGTGCGAATCTCGCCATAGCCGTACCGCGCCGCCAACGCGCGGATGTGCGCTTCGAGCGAGCTCCAATCGCTCGACTCGGGCGGAAGTATGTCTTGCGTGCCGCGGGGCGCGCTCAGCTTCTCGGCCATGACCGCCCCCTCGTTCGCCGCATCATTTGGCTAGCCATTGCGAGCCTGCTGCGTGATGGCTCGGCGTGCGGATTGCGCTCTTTGCCGCTGGAACGCTAGCCGTTGCGGCCACGCTGTCACCCGATTGCCTTCGCTCGGCGCTCGCGGCGGCCGCGAGTTCTCTCTTCGAATCGGCGCCGTTTCTCTTTGCCGGGCTCGTCGCGGTGCGACTGCTCGGCAAACATCGCCGCATCGTCGACCTCGTAGGCTGCGGTTGCGGGTCCGGGCCGTCGGCGCGCTCTCTTCCGGCAGCAGCGGCGACCTGGCTGCTCTTCGGACCGTTCGTCGCCGCAGCGCGCTTTGGTGCGGCGCTCCTCTGCGCTCGGCTCTTACGCCCGCGTACGGCGTGCACGACTCATGCGCGGGCGCAACCGCTGGCCGAGCTCGCCGCGCTTCTTCCCTCGTCGCTGCTTGCGGGCGCCGCGTTTATATGCTGCTCGGCCTTCGATCCCGCAGCGCTCTCGCCGCTTGGCGAGATTGCATTGGGGGGTGCGCTCGGCTTCTGTGCGGCGCCCTGCGGACTGGGCGCAGTCGCGGTAGCGGCGGAGCTGCGCGCTCGCGCACCGCTGGCA
>CAZMPP010000004.1:0-30274 GCA_964568035.1 uncultured bacterium | reverse complement strand
CGGTGTCGCATGGGAGCTCGTCGCACGGCAGTATGTACTGCGGGCACCAGGGTGGCGGCGGACGTCCGCCCAGCGGAGCAACGCACGGCGGTATGATGGGCGGCCATCCTGGCGGCGGCGGGCATCCCAGCGGCGGCGGTCCGCACGGCGGTGGTGGCGGCAGACCGCCCCACTAGTTAATGCTCGAAAGTCTGCAAACATCAGTGGGAACCCAAACGGGTTCCCACTCGCGTTATCGCCGAGCGTTTCTAGCGCCGCAGGTTAACATTTGACGGATAGATCGGCCGGTTGATGATGCGTTCCAGCGTCGAGGCCGGCGCTTTTAATGCGAGCTCGCAAAAGCGCGCAAAGGCCTCGCGCGTGGCTTCGCCTTCCGCGTAACGCTCGTTGCGTTCGAGTTCCACCTTCCCATTGACCGGCATAAGGCGGACGTAGCGGCCTTCGTCGTCTTCGCCGGTCTCGATCAGCGAAGAATCCGCAAAGATGCGCAGCGCTGCCGAAACGGTCCGGTCGACGACGTGATCGATCTGCAGACGATCGGCGATGGAGCGGTCGTCGCCGTGCACGACGCTGTGGCGTGACATCGACTTCAAGCCGCGATAGATCTCGCGCAGCCTAGCCAGCGGCGGGGCGTCGATGTCGATCAGGTACTCGTTGATAGAGCGGTCGCGCTCGCCATAAAGCAGATGGATCTGCGCCGGCTCGCCGTCCCGCCCGGCGCGCCCGGCCTGTTGGTTGAACTCTCCGAAATCAAAATTGAGATGGTAGAGCACCACGTCGGCCACGTCGGGAAGATCGATGCCCTCGCCGAAGGCCGAGGTTGCAATCACGACGCGTAGGAAACCCTCGCGGAAGAGACGTTCTACTTCGAGTCTCTCGCGGTTCGGCATGCGGCCGTGATAAAAAGCGACCTCGTTGCCGAACTCCTTGCGCAGCGTGCTCGCAACCTTCGTAACTTCCGTACGGGAGTTGCAATAAACGATGCCCTTCTTGCGCGGACCGGTACGGCCGGCAGCGCCGAAGAGCTCGATGAGATAGCGGAGCTTCTCTTTAGTGCCGCGGGCGTCGACGACGTTGAGGTTCTCGCGAATGGTCGGATCGACGACCCAGGCTTCAATGCGCAGGTCCTCGACGATGCGTGCAAAGCTCTCATCGCCGGCGGTCGCGGTCAGGGCCAAAACCTGCGGATTATCCAAGGAGGCAATGGTCGCGGCTAGTCGCGCGTACGCCGGCCGGTGGCGCGACTCGGCGAGATGATGGGCTTCGTCAACGACGACGAGAGACGGCACGCTACGCCCGCGTAGCGCGTCGCGATGAAACTCTAGAAACTCCGGCGTGGCCAGCACGACGTCCCACTCGCCGTCGCGCAAGGCAGCGAAGAGATCGGCGCGCTCCTCGTTGTCGATCGAGCCGTTGGCACGATAGCAGCGCAGGCCGAGCGGGTCGAGGTTACGCCGAATCGCTTCGAACTGATCGTTGGCCAGCGCGCGCAACGGGTAGACGACCAGCGTCTTGGCCAGGGCCGAAAACGCGCGCAGCGCTGCGGCATACTGGAAGCAGAACGATTTGCCGCGCCCCGTGCCCAGCACCGCCAACGTGTTCTTGCCGGCATCGATTCGTTCCAATACGGCGCGTTGCGCCTCGTGCGGTTGGGCCTTTCCGATCAGGGCGGCGCGCACGGCCTCGGCAAGCTCGTCGCCGGCCATCGCCGGCCCCGCCGTCTTTTCCGTCGTAAGGCCGCCGGGTGCGATACGCGCGGCCGCGTCGCGCTCGACGAAGATGTTGACGCCGCGATGCTTTGCCGAAGCACCGGAGGCAACGGACGGCCCACCGGTCAGCGAGGCGACGTGCGCGCGGTAACGCGCCCCGCCGTCGATCAGCGGTGCCAAATGCGCCGCGAGCTTCTTATTGAAAAAACCGATTTGCAGATTGCCATAGTGCACCGCGATAGCGTTGGGATCGTGGGGATTAGCGGGTTCGCGGCGCAACTCGAGCGCCGCGTCGGCACGCAGCCCGGCGATGATATCCTGACGGCCCTCGAAGGATACGCCGGCAATCTTGGTGTGGAAGCGCGGCGCGTCGCCGATCGTCGAGTAAGGATCGGTGAGGTATTCCCCCCCGTGCTCGTAGAGACGCTCGATAAAGGCGTCGGGTGAATCGGTGGCAGCCGGCACCACCAGCGGCGCATCAGACGAACCGTCGAGCGCAGCCAAAGCCCGCTCGAAGGCGGCTTCCGAGGGCGTCGGCGGTGGAAGCGCCTTGCTCTTACGCTCCGCGGCCTTAGGCTTTGTCGGGGGCTTCCTCTTGATGCTCTTCTTGTTCGTGATGCTCTTCGGTTTCGTCGAAGTGCAGCTCGATAGCTTCGTGACCCTGCGCCATCGCCTGGTCGTGCAGGCCGGCGTTCTGCGCGTCGAGCGGATCGATATCGGTCTGGTCGTCGGCCGTGTAGATTTCTTCGCCGGCGTACGGCTCCTCGAGCGCGACGGAGCCGGTCGCGTCGCGCTTACGGCGGTAGCGCTGCGGCGTAGGCGCACCGGGGCGCGAAGTCTTGGCCTTCTGCCGCCGTTCGCGGCGTGCGGCGACGATGTCCTCGCGGGCGACGCCGCCGCGGCTCTGCAGCGCCGTCGATTCGGTGCGCGAGCGAGCGGTGACGGTGCGGTCTTGCGAGAGGCCGGCGCGACGCCGCTTAGCGGCCGCCTCGAGCTGACGCTTGCGGAAGCCCAGCACCAGCGGTGCCGAGTAAAAGATCGAGTGGTAGCCGCCCGAGCAGATGCCGACGAGCAGCGCGAAGGCAAAGTTCTTCAGGCTCGCGCCGCCCAGCGCGAGGAGCGCGACCAGCGTGATGACGACCGTCGCCAGCGTGTTGAAGGAACGGGTCATGGTTTGCTTGATCGACTCGTTAACGATCGTCGCGTACGGCGCGCCCGCCATCAGCTTGGTATTCTCGCGAATTCGATCGAGAATTACGATCGTATCCATGACCGAGTAACCGATGACCGTCAGTACCGCGGCGAGGAAGGCGTCGTCGGCACGCCGGTCGGCCAGCGCGTAGATGCCGATCATCATGGCCGCGTCGCGAACCAGCGCGATGACCGTGACCAAACCGAAGATATAGTTCCAGCCAAAGCGGAAGGCGATGTAGAGGAACTGGATGCCGAGCGCGATTACCAGCGCTAACAGCGCGTTCATCAGATACTCGCGTCCCAGCGAGGGACCGACCGAGGTTATCTGCGAGGCGGCGCGATCCACCGGAGCTACGGTGTTGAGCGCGTTCCAAACGGGCGCGCTGTCGTTCGCGTACGCCGTTTGGGTTTGAATGATGAAACCTTTTCCGTCGGAGCCGGCCGTCGTCACGGATTCCTCGCTCATGCCCAGGCCCGAAAGTGCGGCCTTTACCTTATCGGCTGTGGTCGGCTGCGTGAACTTGACCGTGATATCGGTGCCGCCCGTAAAGGAGAGACCGAGGCGCAGCATGCGATTGGCGTGGAAACCGTCGCCGCCGGCAAAACCGTGATAGATCATCGCGCCGATGCCCAGCGCGATGACGAGATACGAGATCGTCGAGACGATGCGGAACCAGCCGACGATATTCCAGTTTAATCTGCGAAACAGCATCGGTTAGGCTCCCGCTCCGGCCTTGGCAAAAATGCCGACCTCGGAACTCTTGACGCCGTAGAGCTCGGGCGCCGTCAGAACCTCGTTGTCGACCAGCACGTCGACGAAGAACCGGGTGATGAAGACCGCGGTGACAAGCGACACGACGGTGCCCCAGAAGAGCGTGAAGGCAAAGCCTTTGACCGTGCCCGTGCCCAGCATGTAGAGCACGCCGGCGCCGACGATGGTCGTAAAATGGCTGTCGAAGACGGCTGAGAAGGCGCGCTGGAAGCCGACGCGCACTGCAGCGCGCATCGTTTTGCCGTTCCACAGCTCTTCCTTGATGCGCTCGAAGATCAGGACGTTGGCGTCGACGGCCATACCGATCGATAGCACGAAGCCGGCAATGCCTGGCAGCGTCAGCGTCGCGTGCGAGAGAGCGAGAATCGCCATCATGACCAGCACGTAAATCGCCAGCGCCAAGTCGGCCAAAAGACCGGGAAGACGGTAAACCACGATCATGAAGATCAGAACCAAGCCCAAACCGAGCGCCGCGGCGCGCATCGACTGATTGAGGTCGATCTTACCGAGCGTCGGCCCGATCGTCTCCTTCTCGATGATCTTCACCGTAACGGGGAGCGCACCGGCGTTGAGCTCGTTGGCCAGCGTGATGGTGTCCTCTTGACTAAAGCTGCCGGTGATCTGACCGCTGTCGTAGATGGGGCTCTGAATGATCGGTGCCGAGACATAGTGGTGATCGAGGAAGATGCCTAACGGCTTTTGCAAGTTCGAAGAGGTCAGCTTTCCGAATCGCGCCGGGTCTTTGGTTTGAAAGGTGATGTCGGGACGGCCCGCTTGATCGTAACTCGCCTGGGCGCCCTTGAGATCTTTGCCGGAATACACGACCGGGCCGCTCTTCTGGTACGCCGTCTGGTCGACGTAAAGCTGTGCGGCAGCCTTCTCCTTGGCGTTGATGTTGGGCTGCTGCAGCGCCTGCAAGGCGGCGTCGGCCTTCTGCATCACGTCAAAGGGAACGATCTTATATTCGAGGACCGCGACCTGCTTGAGAACTCTCTCAGCCTGATCGGGATCCTTGACGGCCGGAAGCTCGACCAGGATGCGATTGCTGCCGACGTTGCTGATCGACGGCTCGGCGACGCCGAGGCCGTTGATGCGCCGGTCGATGACCTCGCGCGTCTGCGCTTGCACTTGGGTCGTGATGGTGGGAACTTCCGCGGTGGGATAAAGCTGCAACAAGAGCCGCGCACCGCCCTGAAGATCCAAGCCGAGGTGAATCTTGGCAGTGATGGGCCAAACGGCCCATATCGAGACGGCGCAAACAGCGACGATTACGAGCGCCTTGAACGGCGCCTTCAAATTCTTCCAGTTCATCGGAGCCGGGGGAGCTTAGCTTTTTGCCGGGGCCGGGCCTGCCGGAGAGGTCCAGAGCCTGCGGCCAATGGCAAGCAATCCAACCGTCGCTCCCACGGCGACCACGGCCCAAACGGTGCCCTGGAACGGCCGGCCGTAGACGAAGCCGCCTGCCGAGAAGAGCGCGCCGTAGACCGCGGCCAGGCCCAGAATCCAGCCCACGAACGCCATCGGGAGCGAGTCGGGCGAGGGCGGCAGGCCGCCGCGCCTCCGGATGCGAGACCAGCCCGGTCCGGCCGGCCGAACCCTGGCATAGAAGGCCTCCAACGTCGCTTCGTCCACGGGCGGCGTAAGAAAAGTGACGACGATCCATACGATCGTCGTCACCCCAACGGTGATCAGCAGCGACGTCGTCGTCGGAACGGCGTGCCCCGTGCGAGCGGCGACGAAAAACCCGAGCGCAATCAGGAACGAAGCGACCATTGCGCTCACCTCGCTCCACGCATTGATGCGCCACCAAAACCAGCGCAGCAAGTAAATGAGTCCCGTTCCGGCGCCGATCGACAGCAGCAAGTCAAAGGCACTCTTGGCGTTGTCCAATCCCAGCGTGAAGCAAACTCCGACCAGCATCAGCAGCGCAGTCACCCAGCGTCCCACCGCAACGAGCTGCCGCTGGCTGCTGCCCGGTGCGATGAAGCGCTGGTAAAAATCGTGTACGAGATAGGACGTGCCCCAGTTGAGATGCGTCTCGATCGTCGAACGATACGCGGCAAAGATGCCGGCCACCATGAAGCCGGCAAAACCGGCCGGCAAGAATATCAGCATTGCCGGATAGGCGATGTCGTTACCGATGAGACTCGGCGCCACGCCCGGAAACCGATGCTGAATGTCGTGCAGCGACGGAAAGACGATCGTCGAGGCCAGCGCGACGACGATCCACGGCCACGGCCGCAATGCGTAGTGCATCACTTGAAAGGCAAAGGTACCGAAGAGCGCGTCGGATTCGGTGCGCGCCGCCAACATTCGCTGCGCGACATAGCTGCCGCCACCGGGCTCGGCGCCCGGATACCAGACCGACCACCATTGCACGGTCAGCGGAATGATAAAAATCGCCAGCGCCGTCGGCCAATCGGCAAAGTTGGGAAGAATTGAGAGCGTCGCGCCATGCGACGCTGAAACGTGCGCGATGAGCCCGTGAAGACCGCCGACGCCCGGCGCGTGGATCGCGAAGTACGCGGCGGCAAACGCCGAGGTCATCGTGATGCAGAACTGAATCAGATCGGTGACCATCACGCCCCACAACCCCGCGGTTGCGGCGAAAACGATCGGGATGACGACGCTAATCGCCAACGTCTCGAAGCGGGGCCAGCCGAAGAGAATGCCGGCGATCTTTACCAACGCCAGATTTACCGTCGCGATAATCCAACAGTTGAAGAACAGTCCGAGATAGAGGGCGCGAAAACCGCGCACGAACGACGCGGCGCGGCCGGCGTAGCGCAGCTCGTAAAACTCGAGGTCGGTGAGCACTCCCGAGCGCCGCCACAGCCGCGCGTAGAAAAAGACCGTCGCCATGCCGGTAAGGAGGAACGACCACCAGAGCCAGTTTTCGGCGACACCGCCATCACGCACCAGATTGGTGACGAGGTTGGGGGTGTCGGTGGAAAAGGTCGTAGCCACGAGCGATATGCCGATGAGCCACCACGGCGCTTGCCGTCCCGCGGCAAAGAACTCGGTGATGTTGCGGCCGGCGCGGCGCGCTAAAACGAGCGCCGGCACGAAGCTCACGCCTAACGACAGAACGACGATGATCCAATCCAGCGTCGTTAAGTGCATTGAGCCAGCGCGTTCGGCTCTTCTGCAGCGATGACCTCGGCAGGTACGAGCGCGATTTCGTTAGGCAGCTCTCCATACGCGTAGACGGGCAGCCGCAGGCCGGAGCGCAACAAAAAATCCGCCAAAAGCGGCCGCAGCGCCGCCGTGCATACGACCGCAGCGCGATCGCGCGGCACGCGGGCGGCGTATCGAGCGATTCGATCGCGCAGGCCAAGTGCGGTGACGGGCGCGGCCGTTGCAGCTCCAAATTGAGTCCACGACGCCGCCAGCAGGCGCTCGAACTCCGGATCGAAGATAGCGGGCTCGAGCTGCACGACGCCACGGCGGCGGATCAGATCGGGCACGATCGCTCGACGCGCCGCTTCGGCGAGTTCGCGCGGATCCGCCGTGCCGGCTTCGAGCATGGCTTCGAGTACGGCAATCGTATCGCGCGGCCACGCCGCTTCGCGCAGCAGCAGCGTGAAGGCGCGATGCAGCGAGCCGAACGGCAATCCTTCGCTTCCGATCTCCTTGACGACGGCCGGCACCGTCGCTCGCAAATGTTCGAGCAGCGTTTGCAGCTCTTGCCGTCCGACGAGCTCGGCCGCGTGCACGCGCGCGACCTCCGCCAAATGCGATCCGATCACCGATATCGGGTCGAATACTAACGCGCCGGCGTTAAGCGCCGCCTCGCGAGCCTCCGCGCCAATCCACACCGAAGGCAATCCGTAAACCGGCTCGCACTCGACGAGCGCGCCGAAGCGCAGCAGAATGGATTCGTCCGCGACCGCCAGCAGGCGATTGAGATCGAGGCGTCCGGCGGCAGCGAGGCGATCCCTAACCCGAATGCCGTAACTGCGCGGATCGCGGGTCAAATCGTCGCGCAAACGCACGCCGGGCAAAACGACGCCGATATCGGCCGCAAGCGCGCGGCGCACCTCGCCGATTCGATCTAAGAGCATGTCGGAGAGGGGCGGCACCAGGAGCAAGGCAAGGTCGGCTCCGATCTCGACCGCGATCGCGTCAACCCCGACCAATCCCAGCGCAAGCTCGGGACGCCGCATCGCGTTGCGCTTGGCGCGCTCGCGCATTTCCACTGCTTCCTGCTCGCGGCGCTTCTTCTGCCGTTCGGCAGCCGCCGCTACTACGAACGCGCTCCCTCCTAGAACGAAGAAGAGCGGTCCCGGCAGCGATGGAACGAAGGCGAGAACCACGAGCAAGGCTCCGGCGCCTCGCAAAACGTCGGGGCGCGCCAGCAGTTGCGCGGCGAGGTCGGCACCGAGCGCTCCATCCGACGCTACGCGCGTTACCATCATGCCCATCGCCGTCGAGATCAGGAACGCGGGCAGCGTGGTCACCAATGCGTTGCCGATCGAGAGCAACGCGAAGGTATTGACGGCGTCGAGCGGCGAGAGTCCATGGTACGCGATGCCGACAACGATGCCGCCGGCAAGGTTGAGCGCGACGATCACCAATGCCGCGATCGCATCGCCCTTGACGAACTTTCCGGCGCCGTCCATAGCGCCGTAGAAGTCGGCTTCGCGCTGAACCACTTCTCGTTTGCGCCGGGCGCCTTCGCTGTCGAGCACGCCGGCGTGAACGTCGGCATCGATGGCCATCTGCTTCCCCGGCATCGCATCGAGCGTAAAGCGTGCCGCGACCTCGGCAACGCGCTGCGAGCCGCTGGCGATAACCACGAACTGTATGGTCACCAGTATCGCAAAGACAATAAGACCGACGACGAGATTGCCGCCCACCACGAACGCGCCGAACGCCGGAATGATGCTCCCGACTGCACCCGGCGTCGCACCCGCGGTCAAGATGAGGCGCGTCGCCGAGACGTCGAGCGAGAGCCGGAACAGTGTCGCCACCAGCAATGCCGGCGCGAAAGCCGAGAACTCGAGTGGATCGTCGACGGTCACCGAAAGCAGTAGGACGAGCGCCGAACCGAACACGTTTATCCCGAGCAGCAAATCGAGCAGCCACGCCGGAAGCGGCACGATAAGAATGGCGACGATTGCGAGCAGCAAGCCGGCAAAAGCATAGACCGGCCGCCGCGATGCGCTCACGTTTTTACGTCGCCGGCGCGCAGCAGCGCCGCGACGACCTCGGCCACGGCGACGTAATGTGCGTGCGGAATCGGCTCGCCGGCTCGGGCGTCGCGATAGAGCGCACGCGCCAGCACGACGTTCTCGACGATCGGAACGCCGTGCACGCGTGCGAGCGTGCGCACCTCGAGCGCGGCGTCGTCGAGCGCGCGGACGAGCACGCGCGGCACGGCTACTGCCGGCGGCCGGTACTCTAGCGCGACGGCGACGTGATCGGGATTCGTCACGACAAACGCGGCCTCACGCACGCGCCCGAGTCCGCCGCGCACGATCGCGCGGTGCAGCGCGCGCCGACGCCCGCGCGCTACCGAATCCCCTTCCTCTTCTTTTGCCTCGCGTTTACGCTCTTCGAAGCTCATTCGTAACTTCCGCAGCCAGCTGCGTCGCGCTGCGGCGTACTCGGCGATCGAAAAAAGCGATCCAACGGCGGCGGCGGTTAACGCGAGCTCGCCGGTGCACGTCCATGCGGCCGCCGCTTCGGACGACGCGCCGGCGGCGTCGAGCACCGCCGGTAACCTTACGAGCATTACGGGCAGCATGGCGGTCGCGGCAGACGCGAAGGCCAGGCTCGCGCGCAACGAATGCGTCAGCGTTTCCGCCGAAAGAATGCGGCCCAGGCCCGCCACGGGGTTGAGGCGTTCGCCGCGCCACGAAACCGGCGCGGCGGCAAACCCGCTTTGCGCGACCTTCGCTACCACGGCGGCGGCAGCGGCTGCAGCGACGGGAAGCAGCGCGATCGCGAGGGGCAACGCGGAAAGTTCCGAGCCTTTCGGTTGCGACAAGGGCGATAACAGCGCCATGCGCGCCGCGCTGGAAATCGCGGGCGCAACTCCCGCAAGCGTGAACCATGCGGCGGCAAAGGAGAGATTTGCGCCGAGCTCACCGGAACGGGCAACGTTACCCTCGCGCCGCGCGCGCATGACGCGGTGCGGCGTCGCTTCAAACGGCTTCTCCGATGCGTCGCTCACCGGACGAGCGGCACTACGTCGACGATGGGTGCCGGTGCTTGGCGCATCGCCGGAGGAACGGCGATCGCCGCGGCAACCAGCGCGGCGGCAAACGCCAAGGGGAACGCCAGCGTAAAGCTGCCGAAACGCGGCACGACGCGCGTAAGCGCACCCAAACCCATCTGCACCACGAACGCCATGCCGATCGCCGGCGCAGCCACGCGCAACGCAACCGTTACGAACGTCGCCGCAAATGCCGGAGCATAAGCGTGCCAAGGCGCTTCAAACGACGGCGCACCCAAAGGCAATCGCTCGAAACTCTGGGCGAAACCCAGCAATGCGAGGCGGTAAGCTCCCGAGAGAAAGAACGCACCGGTAAACGCCAGCGACCAAATGCGGCCGTAACCACTTGGCGCCACGAGCTGCAGGCTCGGCGCGATCGCTTTCACGCCGACATAATCGTCGACGATTCGACCGCCGGCATAGGCAGCGTCGTAAATCAGCGACGCGGTCATTCCGGCCACACTGCCGATGAGGAACTCGGCAACGACTCCGAGCGCGAATGCCGCGCCGTCAATCAACGGCGCACGTTGGTAAATGCCGGGAACTATCGCAGCCGCAAGTACCAACGCAAGGCCGGCGCGCAGTGCCGCCGGCACGCTGGGATGCGAGAAGCCGGGCGCACGGAAGACGAAGCCGGCGCAACGCGCAAAGACGAGGGTAGAAATTACCACCGGCCGGCGAGCAGCGGGATCGCCGCCAGCGCCTGCTCGAAGAGTGCGGCCAGCGCGTGCATCGCCGCCCTTCCAAACAGCGCGACGGTCAGGCCGACGACGACGATTTTGGGCAGCAGCGTCAGTGTTTGCTCCTGCACCTGCGTCGCGGCTTGCATCACGGCCACGACGGTTCCGACCAGAGCGGCCAGAAGCAGCATCGGTAGTGAGATGAGCGCGGTGGTTACCAGGGCGTCGCGAACGAGTCCGTCGAGGGCGTCCATTCCCGCAACGCTACAATCGCAACGTTACGTCGAGCTTACCGCGTTGTTATGACGCTAGGCCGGGCGAAGGCGGGGCGCCACGCACTCGCGGCCAGAAGCGACGAAACGATCGCGCGCGTCGCCGGCGAACGGTTCAGCGTATAGAAATGCACGCCCGCAACGCCGGCATGGAGCAGCTCGAGCGCCTGCATCGAAGCGTAGGCCACGCCCAGATCTTCCACCGCTTTGGCGTCTCCCTTTCGCGACTCCATCTCGACGCGCAGTTTCGGAGGGATGGTGGCGCCGCAGAGCGCGACGAATCGCTCGATCTGACGGAAATCGGTGATCGGCATGAGTCCGGGGAGAATCGGCACGTCGATGCCGACCGAGCGCGCGCGGCGCTGGAAATCGAAAAAGTACGCGTTGTCGAAAAAAAGCTGAGAGACGAGAAACTCCGCGCCGGCGTCCACTTTGAGCTTGAGATTGCGCAGATCTTCTTCCGCACTCGCCGCCTCGGGATGTTTCTCGGGGTAGCACGCCGCACCGACGCAGAAGTCGTAGTTGCGGCGCAGCATCGCGATGAGGTCTGAGGCGTGCGCGAAACCTCCGGCATGGGCTTCAAAGACTTGGCCAGGTGGAGGATCGCCGCGCAGCGCCAGCACGTTCTCGATGCCCGCTCGAGCCAGATCGTCGAAGAGCTCTCTCAGCTCGGCGCGGCTCGCACCGACGCAGGTGACGTGGGCCACGACGGTAAGGCCGATCTCACGCGCGATTTGCTTGGCCAGCGCCAACGTTCGCGCGCGCGTCGAACCTCCCGCGCCATAGGTGATGGAAACGAAAGCCGGCCGCAACGGGCGCAGCGTTTCGATCGTTTCGAGGAGCGCTCGCGATCCTGAGTCGTCTTTGGGCGGAAAGAATTCGAAGGAAAAAAAGGGCCGCTGGGTTGCGAGCGCCTCGGCTATTCGCATGTGTACGGCTGGTTTATCGAAAGCTGGAAGCAATGCCTTCGCAAAGAAGCGCCCAGCCGTCGACCGTAACGAAGAGCAGGAGCTTTACCGGCAACGAAACGACCGGCGGGCTGAGCATCATCATGCCGAGCCCCATCAACATCGCTGCGACGGCCAAGTCGATGGCGACGAACGGAAGATACAACGCGAACCCGATGGCAAACCCGCTGCGCAGTTCTCCGACCACGAAGGCGGGTACGAGCACGGCGATCGGAACTCGGGCCGCGGGCTCGGGCCGGCGACGCGCGATGCGCTCGAAGAGAACCACGTCGGCGCTTCGGGTCTGGCGCAGCATAAAGGCGCGTAACGGAACGATCGAACGCTGCAGCGCCTGCGACGCAGAGATCGCTCCGCGCGAATACGGCAGAACGGCATCGGTGGAGATTCGCTGCGCGGTCGGCCCCATGACGACGGCCGTTAAAACGAGCGCCAATCCGGTGAGCACGGCGTTTGGCGGCAGCGCCGAGGCGCCGATAGCGGAACGCACCAGCGAGAGCACCACGATGATTCGCACGAACGAGGTGCACATCACCAAGAAGAGTGGGATCAGGGATAGCGCCGTCAAGCTCAGCAGAACGTCGAGCGGCATCGTGGCCCGGCCGGAGTGTGCCGCCAACGCGTCGATCGGCAGGTTCGTGCCCCCGCTTATAACGGCAGCAGCTCGGTGATTCGCAGGCCGAAGTTATCTTCGATCGCGACGATCTCACCGCGGGCGATCGGCCGATCGTTCACCAGCAGATCGACGGGTTGATTGGCGTTACGGCTCACCTCCACGATCGACCCACTACCGAGTTTGAGAATTTCGGAGATCGACATCGTGCAGCTTCCGAGTTCGATCGATACGCGCAATGGTACGTGCATCAGCAAGCCGCCGGCTTCGTCCTCGCCAAAACGCTTTGGATCGCTCACCGGCTCTCTCCGACCGCCTCGACGAGCAGCGCGAACCGTCCGTTGCTGATGCCGGCGCTTCCGCGAGCGAACTCCCGCCCGTGCAGAGCGAGGCTGCAGCGCTGCATATTCGCCGCGGCGACCGGGAGGAACGATCCGGGACGCAGCCCGACGAATGTTCCGGCTGCAATCTCACCCACCTCGAGCACGAGGGGTGCGCAGACGCGCACGTTTCTGAGGTGCGCCAGCTCCAAACCGCCGCGCGGCTCCGCGGACGGCTCTCGCGAGAGCGCGATACCGATGCGCGCGGCGACCGGCGCCTCCACGAGAAGTTCGAAATAAGTACTGAAGCTCGCTATTCCCGTCACGCGCTCGACCGTAAGAGCCTCGCGTGCCCCGCAGACGACGCCCAGATTTGCCGCGATCGCTTTGACGACGCGCTCGACGACCTCGTTCTCGAATGGAGACAACTCGCGTCGTGCCGGTTGTTCCGACGACCTTTCTCCGAAGATGGCGGCGGCAAGCGCACAGGCTTGAGGAGCGCGAAGCACGACTGCCGCATCGGCCACGTTTCCACGCACGCGATAGAGCGCGGCATCGCAGACAATGGTGCTCCAGGCGCGCGGCGACGGTATCGCCGGTTCGAAGAGCCACATCGCGATCGGCGCCCCGATCAGCGAGGCGAGCGTTTCGCGTACGCCGTTGGCGACGACGCAGGCCGCACTCGTCGGCAACGATGAACGCTCCTCAAAGAGCGCGCGGCGAACACGCTTGCCGCAAGGGACTTCGGCTCTCGCCGGCCCCGCCGCAACAAAGGTCAGACATCTCACTTTAAGAGATCCATGGCTGTCTTACCTAAGCGGCCCTTTGCGTTCTCCGCCGCAGCGAGAGCCTCGAAACGTATATACGCTTCTTTGAGGCGGGCCAAGCCTTGATCGATGTTGATGCGGCTGCGTTCGCGGTGCATCGGCTCCAGCGTGCCGAACTTCCCCTCTCCCGGCAAGCTTCGCTGCGGTTCGACGCCGGCGGGGGGACGGAGATAGTCGCCGTCGCTCTCTAAGCGCGTTGCTCCGGGAAACCCGGCTAAAAGAACGCGGCCGGCGACGATGCGCTGCGAGTCGCGCCCGCCGTTGCGCGGGTCGATCGCGTCGCGCCGATAGCTTAGCGTACCGTCGGGCTCGATGCGCGCTCCCGACACTCTGCCGAGGGCCACGTCCACGGCATCGAGGCGCAGCGTGGTAACCTCGCCGCCCGGAGCGCGGATGCCGCAGACGGTCGCGCCGGAGCGATCGGTAAGACGGCCGTCGCGTATCTCGAAATCGCCGGCGCGCGTGTAGCGATACTCTCCACGATCGTCGCGCACGACGAAATAGGCGCCGTCGGGCGCGGCCGCGGCAAGCGGATCGAGGGTAAAGTCGGACTTGGACGATGGCGTTGCCACGTCGTCGTGCTGGGGCAGCGCCCCGGGCGTGAAGGCGCGGCGTACGTCTGCGGCGCGTTCGGCGATGTTGTCGAGAGCGGCGGTGAGCGCAGAGTTCAAGAACAACGCGCGACACCTCGCGCCCGCATGTCGATCGCGATGCCTCGCGCAGCGAGAGCTTGGCCGGCCTGGGCTAGCGCGCGCGAAACTGTTGCCTCCAGTTCGGGCCGGCAGAGGGCGACGAGGGCGCATCTCTCGCCACTCGTTTGAAGAATGACGTGCACTCGCGCGGGGCCGTGTTCGATGGAGAATGTAGCTCGATGGGGAGGCGTAGGCGCGGCAAAAATGCGTTCGATGCGCCGCGCCAAAGGAGCGCGCGCGGCGCGACGCTTCACGTGATCGCCCGCCGCCGCTCGCACCTCGCCGCGCATGGATCGCGCGCCGCGCAATGCCACGACGGCCGGCTGCCGGTCGCTTTCCAGTGGCACATCGGTTGCGATGCTCGCTTGTGCGGGCGAAGCGGTCACGCAACGACCGGCGGTTTGCGAGATAGCGGGACCGCCGTGCGCTAAGCGCAGGGCCGAGTACCACGCTTGCGACAGCGCGCGGGAGTCGATCGCCGCGAGCGGAGCCGCAAGAATGCTGACGTGGAGCTGTTGCGTCATCATGGTTTCGATCTTCGCAGACCGGGGTGACGCGACGGTCATCGCAACGTTGCCGGCTTGAGAACGCCGCTCGCGCCGTCCTTACTCAGCTGACGATAGCGCGCGAGAACGCGACGGACGTATCTCTGGGTTTCGGGAAAAGGCGGCACGCCGCCGAAACGCTCGACGGCTGAAGGCCCGGCGTTATATGCTGCGACGGCCAGACGCACGTCGCCAAAACGATCGAGCAAGCCGCGCAGATAACGCGTGCCGCCGCGCACGTTTTCGCTAGGGTCGTACGCGTCCACTACGCCCAGGCTTCGCGCGGTCTCGGGCATCAGCTGCATCAATCCGCGAGCGCCCGCCGGTGAGATTGCGCGCGGATCGAATCCCGATTCGGCTTCGACGATCGAGCGAACGAGTGCGGGATCGATGGAGTAGGCCGCCGCATTCGCGCTTACCACCGCATCGATCGCACGCCGGTCCGGCGCGCCGCGTACGAGACGGGTAAATCGTTCGACGTCAGCCGAATCGCCGGCGAGCCGTTCCACGCGGGCAAGAACGATTTGCAAGTCCTCAGCGACGCGCATCGGCGCCCTCCAACAGTGCGGCGATCGCGATCAGCTCGGCGATCGATTCCTCGGGGTTCGCCGTTGCCCGTCCTTGACGCAAGAAACGCTCGATCTGCGACTCGGCAGCGACGGCGGCGCGCCCCATGCGATCGGACGGCTCGATCCCGAGCGCGCGAGCGTCATCGAGACGCTGCAAGAGTGCTAAGGCCTCGCGAAGACGCGCTGCCGCTCGGAGATGCGGCTCCTCGGCGACCAAATCCATCGTACGGCTCGTGCTCGCCGGTGCGTCGATCGCCGGAAAGCGGCCGCTCTCTGCTAGACGCAGCGAGAGCGCGATATGGCCATCGAGCAGCGATCGCGCGGCTTCGCTGACGGGATCGCGGTCGTCGCCGTCGCCCAGGACCGTCGCGACCAGCGTGATCGAACCCGCAGCAACCGCTCCGGCAACTTCAACCAATCGCGCCAGGTCGGCGAACACGCTCGGCGGATATCCTGCCCGGCCGGTGCTCTCTCCGGCCGCGACACCGGCCTCGCGCAGCGCTGCGGCAACGCGCGCGAGGCTGTCGAGAACCAGCAGCACGTGAAGTCCGCGTTCGCGCAGCGCGGATGCCTGCGCGACGGCAACGTGGGTAGCGGCGATTCGCTCTCGAGCGGGCCGGTCGCTGGTAGCGCAGACGACGGTCATCCGCGGCGCGCGTCCGGCAATCCAGCGCTGCGCCTCGCGGCCGCGCTCGCCGACCAGCGCAACGACGATCGCGTCGCACCGGCATCCCGCGACGATCGATTCGATCAGCGAGCTTTTGCCCGTGCCGGGCGGCCCGAAAACTCCGATGCGAGCGCCGCGACCGATCGTCAAGAGGGCATCGATGGTTCGCACTCCCGTCCAAAGCGGCGACACGATCGGCTCGCGTTCGTTGGGCCGCGGAGATCGTGGCTCTAACACCACGCGCCGTCCGAGCAACGGCGAACCGCCGTCGAGCGGCAAGCCCTGCGCGTCGATCGCCCGTCCGAGCGCGCAGGCGCCGAGATCGAGTGCTACGGCGCGCATGCTGCAATCGCCGCTTCGAGCCGAGCCGCGAAGCGCTGATCGATGGTGCCGCTCTTTACTTCAAAGAGAACCTCGCCCCGGCGAAGCCTCGAGTCGGCCACACATTCGATCTCGAAAACCGCCAGCGCATCCAGATCTTCGCGGTGCGCTCGAATCACGAGCACTCGTTCGTCTTCGAAACGCGCCAGTGCGGCGGCAACAACTGCGGCGACGTCGGCCCGCGCCGTCTTTAATTCACGCCCCAACACGTTCGTCGAAATCTCCCGCAGCAAGTGCACGACGGCAACGTCGAGCGCGTCGGCGAGCGCCGCGCGAAACCGGCGTGCCGCGCCGAGCGCATCTTCCACGTCGGGATGGACCGGCTCGGGCACGGCCTCCGGCGGGACGTCGATCCTCGGCCTTTCCGGCCGCAGAAATGCCGCTAACGGGACGAATCGCTCAAACATGGCGGCGCAGCAACTCTTCGGCATCCCCTAAAAGCGGAGAATGACGCCGCTGCATTCGCGCCACGATCGCATCGCGTTCGTGCGGAGGGTAGAGTTGAAGCACCGCCGTGGCGGTCGCCGCCGGCAAGGCGCTGATAATTGCTGCCGCAGCGTGAGGCGGCTCCCGCTCCAGCATGCTGCGAACCCGCGCCGGCGGGAAGCCTGCCGCAGCCTTTGACGTGCGTTCCGTAGCCGCGCGCTCCAGCGCCGTGCGCGCTAGCGACGTTAGCGGCGGCAGAGCCACTCTTGCGCAGATGAAGACGCCGAGCACGACGATCAGCACCGGCGCAAGCGGCACGATCGTTCCATAAAGCGGCCACCAAACGTCTTTGCGCGGGACCGGCGTTTGTCGAAAATCGACCTCGTCGACGACCAGGTCATCCCCGCGCCGTGCATCGTATCCGACGGTGGCCGCCGCAAAATCGCGCACCTTGACCACCTCGAGCCCCCGGCTTTGATCGACGAAGACCGCCGTCGAGAGCCGCGCCAACGTGCCCGCATCGGCCGAAGCGATCAACTCGTGCGTATCGCTGCCGCCGTCTTGCGCGTCGTCTACTTGCCGGTAATGCCGTCCGTTGCCGTCGTAGCTCTCGCTGCGCTGCGTTCGCTGGATCGGCCGCAGCCCCGTGGGCGAACGCCGGACCTCGCGCTCGGTCGTCCGCCGCGCGCTGTACTCGGCGCGAACGCGAACGATCGTGGCTCCGCTTCCGAACGCCGCATCGAGCGCCGATTGCAGCGCCAACTGGCGCGCTGCCGCATCGTCGCCGCCCGAACCTGTATCGCGCAGGGCTACTCCGTGGTCGTCTAAGATCGTTACGCGCGACGGCTCGAGTTTCGGAACGCTCGCTGCGACGAAGGCGCGAATCCCGGCAATGGCCTCTTTGGACAACCCGTTACCATGAGCGCGCAATCGAACGCTCGCACTGGCGCCGTTTGCCGTTTGGTCGGCGAACTCGGCCGGCGCAGCCGGCGCGACGATGACGCGCGCGTCGTCGATTCCGTCGATGCCGCGCAAACCAGCTTCGATCTCGCCGGATAAACCCGCCCTTGCTTGTGCGTCGACGACGGCCTCCGGTGCCAGGACGCCGACGTTTGCCAACGCTTCGCTGGTCGTCGCAAGATGCGGATGTGGAACTCCGGCGAGTGAGAGCCGCAGCAAGAGATCGTTGCGGCGGCGCGTATCGACGTCGACGTTATCCGCGGTCGGCGTGAAGGAAACGTTCCATTCCGCGAGTCGTTCTTCGACCTCGGCAACCTGGTCTGGATGAAGTGCCGAAGCAAAGAGTGGAGCGCGCGGCGGGTGCGTTGCGATCGCAGCTGCGACCGCTAGAACGATTGAGGCAAAGGCGCCCGCCGCGGCAGCAAATCGGATAGCGGCCGGCAGCGCGTTCCATCGAGCCGTTAACCGAGCGATTACGTGCATCGAGCCTAAATTTGCATGTTGAGCAACGACTGCACGGTCTGAGCGACGCGCTGCGCGGTCGCGGCGGCGACCGAAAGTGCGACGTCGGCCCGGGCCCGTTCGTAGACGGCATTCTGAAGATCACCCGATCCGTGAGCGAACGCGTCCTCGGCTCGCGTGGCGCCGGAGAGCAAATCGCCGATGAGGTCGAGCGCGCGGGCAAAATCGCCCGCGCTGCCGCTCGCACCCGAGGAAGGAGCGACGTCGGGCGTCAGCAGCTCGACTCTCACAAGCGCTCCAGATCGATGGTCTTTTCGGCGAGGCGCTTCCCGACGTCGAAGATCGAAGCATCCGAATCATACGCGCGTGCGGCGTTCATAACGGCAATCATCTCGGTCAGGATGTCGACGTTGGTTCCGCGGTCGCCCCGGGTTCCGCTAAACTCGACGCGTGCCTCGCCGTCATCGGAGTCGAGCACGCGAAATTCGGGAATCTGCCTGGCGTACTCCGCGTTCGGACCGGCCGCCTCGGCGGCGGCAACGTTCCGCGCGGCGACGTCGAGGGCGGCGCGCTGCGCCTCCATCCCGCTGGCGGCTGAATCGAGAAGCTCGAGATTCATTTCACCACCGCCTTGATCTCGGCTAAACGCGCGTGTTCGGCACTCAACAGCGCTTCGGTGAAGAGCGCGGCCTGCGCCGTCTCTGCCATCGCGCCATCGACGGAACGCCCGCCTGCTAGGCCTGAGTTCGCTCGGGCTAGCGTTCGTTGCGCGTCGCGCAACCGGGTTCGGGCTTGCTCGAGTCCGTCGCGCAGAGTATCGCCAACGTCAAACATGCCCCGAGGGTAGCAGTCGCGTATAGCCGCCGGGCGTACCCTAGTTTACCGGGTTATGTTGTGAAGGCTGGGTGAAGATCGAGTTAGCAAGCGCTCATGACGGGGTAAGAATCATGTGAGACCGTTGCCGCCGAGTCTTAGAGCGGCCGGGGCCGGGCTATAAATAACCTATAATGGTCCCACAAACAGGAGGATTCGTGAAAATCGCAAGATCGCTACTCGTACTCATCGCGGCAATACTCATCACCGCCCTGCCGGTGCCTTCACTGGCACAGTTCACCGTTGGGGTCGGATTTACGATCGGTCAGCCGCCCCCGCCAATGCCGTATTACGCGCAGCCGCCGGCGCCGTACCCGAACTATCAATGGACTCCCGGCTATTGGGCCTGGGGGCAAGCCGGCTACTATTGGGTGCCCGGCACCTGGGTCGCTCCGCCGGCCGTAGGTCAGTATTGGACGCCCGGATATTGGGGCTATAACAACGGCTACTACGGCTACAATCAAGGCTACTGGGGAGCTACCGTCGGCTTCTATGGCGGCATCAACTACGGCTACGGCTATCCCGGCACCGGCTTCTATGGCGGCGCGTGGAACGGCGGCAACTTCGGTTACAACACGGCTTACGCCAACGTAAACAAGACCGTCATCCACAACACCTACAACAAGACGGTCATCAATAAGAACGTCTGCAACAACTGCAAGAACGTTAGCTATAACGGCGGCCACGGCGGCATCTCCGCCAAGCCGACGCAGGCGCAGATCAACGCCCGTCACAACGGCCGGGCAGCGACGACGGATCAACGCAATCAGGCCCGCATCGCCGGACAGGATCGCAACTTATACGCCAACGTTAATAAAGGTAAGCCGCCCGTAACGGCCTCCGACAAGCCCTTTAATGACAATAATAAGCCGAAGAACTTTGCTCCGGTGACTGCCGACGATAAGAAAATGGCGCAGAACCAGATGAAGGCCAGCAATAACAACAATAATAAGGCCGGCGGTTCTCAGAACAATCAGAGCCAGCAGAAGAACCAGCAGGGTAATCAGGGAAACAAAAACCAGCAAGGTAATCAGGGAAACAAGAACCAGCAAGGCAATCAGGGGAACAAGAATCAGACGCAGGGGAACCCGCCCAAGCATAATCAGAACCAAGGTAACCCCCCGAAGAACAACCAGAACTCGGGCAACCCGCCCAAGCACAACGGCTCGGTGCAGATGAATCCGATGGGGTCGCATCCGCAGAGCTACAATCAGCATCCACAAAGCTCGAATCAGCACCCGTCCAACGCCGGCCACCCGCAAAGCGGTCATCCGCCCAGCGGCAGCGGTCATCCGCCGACCAGCAGCGGCGGCCATCCGCAGAATAATAACGGCGGAAACAAACAAGGCGGAGGCGGCGGGGGCAACAAGCCACCTGCGCTCTAGCAAAACAAAAGGGACCCGAGACCGGGTCCCTTTTTTTGTTTATCGCAGAACGGGCAGCCCCGATTCGTCGAGCGGAACCCCCAGCATCAAACGCGTGACCTCGTCGTAGTTAGCGATGCCCGACGCGATACGATTGCTCTTCAAATAGGCGTTGTACGTTCGCCAAGTCCAGTGCGCGAGGATGGCGTTAATGTGCCGCGCGTTGCGTTCGCGTATCGCTTTGAAGTCGGCCCAGACCAATGGAGCGAAGTCGCGTTTCGCGTAATGCCGCTTTTGGGGTAGATAGAGAAAGAGCTCGAACCATCCCGAATACTGCACCGCCGGATCGGGCGAGCGCAGACAGGTGAGGATCGCGAGATAATTGGCTTCGTCTTCACGGGCGTAGGCCGCATCGTGACTCCACTCGTGCGCTATATCGAATGGCCGTTCGAACCACAGAAGGTCCGAGGCCATCGCCACGTTGAGCGTGAGCGGATTGATGAACCCGCTCGTTCCGGTCGCCAGCATGAACGGATTGGCGACCGTTGGCTTGGCCGGACCAACCTGCGGCGTCCAGTTGTCGCCGGCACGCTGGACGGCCGGCAACCACGACTCGCGCAAGGCTGCCAAATCCATCGGAACTGCCGAACGGGCGTGCGCGGGGGCAGCCAGGGCGTTGAGCTGCGTCATGGCGCGATCGCGCAGCCCGCTTGCCGCTTGCGGCGTGACGCGCGAAGCGTCGAAGCTAACGCGCGCTTCGATCGGTGCGCGAGCGTAGTTCCATCCCCAGCTCACCTCGAACCACACCGAGTAGATGCCGGCGACGACCGCGCAGTCGAGCACCAAAAGCGCAACGTCGCGCGCCCTGGGGCGCGCGCGCCGGCGGAGGAAACGCACGATCAGCCAAACGATTACCGCGATGCCGGTCAGCGCCGCGACGTCGCCCAGCGACCACGGAAGCGGATGAGTGATGCTGAAAGCGAGGCTCTCCCAACGCGGATAGCCGCCGTTGACGTAGGCGTGCTCGATCCAATCGGGAGAGGGCAGAAGCAGGGCGGCGATCGCGCCAAGCGCGACCGCGAGCAGTTTGAGGGCGGTCTTTAGCGTTTGCTGTATTGGAAACGCTTGCGAGCGCGCTTGCGACCGTACTTCTTCGATTCCTTTTCGCGCGGGTCGCGCGTCAAGAAGCCGTTGCGGCGCAGCGTCTCTTTGAGCGATTCATCAACCGCGAGCAGCGCTCGCGCGATGCCGTGGCGGACCGCACCGGCCTGTCCGGTGACGCCGCCGCCTTCGGCCTTAACGGAAACGTCGAAGCGCGACGTGCTTTGCGTTGCTTCGAGCGGTTGACGCACGATCTGCAGGAGCTGCGGACGGGGGAAGTATTCGTCGACGGGCTTGCCATTGACGGTGATCACGCCTTGACCGAGGGTAAGCTTAACGCGGGCGACGGCGCGCTTACGGCGCCCCGTCGATTGAATGACCTCGATCGCTTCTTCCAAAAGAGCTCCTACGCTAGTTCCGAAAGTGGTTGCGGGTTTTGCGCGGTGTGCGGATGCGCCTCACCGGCGTAAACGCTCAGCCGGCGAAGCTGCGCGTCGCGCTTGCGGTTCGTGGCGAGCATCCCGCGCACCGCTTTCTCGATCAAACGCTCGGGGTGTTTGTCGGCCATCTCGCGCGCAGTCTCGACCTTGAGTCCACCGGGATAGTTGCTGTGCCGGTAGTAGAGCTTCTGCTTCCACTTATTACCGCCGAGCTCGACCTTCTCCGCATTGATCACGATCACGTGATCCCCGTCGTCGATGTGCGGCGTCCAAGTCGGCTTGTGCTTGCCGGAGAGGGCTCGGGCGATTCGCACCGCTAAGGTGCCAAGACGTTCGCCTGCTGCATCGACGACATACCATCGATGGTCCGTCTCGGCCGTTTTCTGTAGGTAGGTGCGCACAACCAAGGTATCCTACGGGAAAGCCCGCGCTCCGTCAAGCGCGCTTGCCGCTGCCGGCCGCCCGGCAAAGACCGGGGGCTCAAGGTAAGAGTCGTAGCCGTCGGGGTAGCCCACCCCGGCAAGGTAAAGGCCCTGGGGCGGAGCGGTAATACCGGCCGCCGAGCGGTCGCCCGAAGCCAGCACGGCGGCCGGCTGCGCCGGATCGCGGCGCCCCTCGCCGCACTCCACCAGCGTCCCCACGATGACCCTGACCATATGGTGCAGGAAGCCGTCGGCGGCAATTTCGACCCTGACCAGCCGTTCCAGCCGGTCGATGCGAAGGCGACGAACGTTGCGGACGGCCGGCTCCGCGGCCGGCACCGAGAAGGCGCGGAAATCGTGTTCGCCGAGCAGGCAAGCCCCGGCGGCGCCCATCACCTCGACGTCGATTGGCCGAGGCACGTGCCAGGCGAAGCGCGCCGTGAGGGCATGGCGCGCCGGGTCGTTGAGAACGGCATATACGTAGACTCTCTCGCGGGCCGAAAAGCGCGCCGAAAAACCTTCGTCGACCGCAGTTGCGTCGCGGACGCTGCAGTCGCGAGGCAACAGGGCGTTAAGCGCGACCGCGAGCCGTTCGACCGGAAAGAGGCACGACGTCGCAAACGACACGACCTGGCCGGTCGCATGGACGCCGCTGTCCGTCCGGCCCGCCCCGGTGATCTTTACCGGTTCGCGCAGCAAACGTTCGAGTGCATCCTGCAGGACGCCGGCAACGCTGCGCAGTGCGGGCTGCCACTGAAAGCCGCAATATTCCGTGCCGTCGTACTCAACGGCCAGGCGAAAATTAGTGATAAGTCTGACGAAGCTCCGCTCGAGCTTTATTAAAGTCGCTGACGAACGCCGGATCGTGCATCATCGCGTAAGCCGCTAGCGTGCCGGCGGTCCATCCCGAAGCAACGTCGCTTGGATAATGCACGCCTAAGAGAATGCGATTTTCGGCAAACGTGCGCGCTTGCGTAAAAATCACATCGCGCTTGGAAGGCAGCAGTTCGGAAAGAACGATCGCCGACGCAGCGGCGAAGGCGGCGTGACCGCTTGGATACGATCCGGCATGCTTTTGCGCGGCGCTGGGGCGCGGGCGTTCCCAGTAGGTCTTAGCCAGCCCGATGAGCTTCTCGACATCCGAACCGATGCGCCGGAAGAAGGCCGCCGTGACCGGGAAGCGCTCCGGAGTAAAGTCCGATCCTACCGACGGTGCGAAGAAAAAGACGCTGCGCACCGAGCTTTGCTGCGCGATCAAAAAGTCGGCGCGCTTGCGTGCCGAAACGGCTTGCGCTACCGCCTGCTCGTCGGCGCGCTGCTGCGGCGAACCCAAATCGGGCGGCGGAGGCAAAAAAACGGTTAAATCGACCTGCTTCGGATTGACATAGTGAAACGGCGCATCTGTTTTTGCTGCTGCTGGGGCGACGGCAATCGCTACCAGTATCGCGACGGCTGCGAGGGCGCTGCGGGGCATCAACCGTGCTGGCGCTGCAGCGGAAAGAGCAGGACGTCGCGGATCGAGCGCTGATCGGTAAGTAACATGATCAAACGGTCGACGCCGATGCCGATGCCGGCCGTGGGCGGCATGCCGTACTCGAGGGCGCGCACGTAATCCCAGTCGGGTTCGGGCGCCTCTTCGTCGCCGCGAGCACGATCGGTAATCTGGGCTTCGAAACGGGCACGCTGATCGTCGGGATCGTTGAGCTCGGTAAAGGCATTCGAGATCTCCATTTGCGCGCAGAAGAGCTCGTATCGATCGACCAGCTCGGAATCCCCGGCGCGGCGCTTAGCCAGCGGCGAGATGACGACCGGATAGCCGGTCACGAAGGTCGGCGCGATCAGGTGCGGTTCCACGACGCGTTCGAAAATTTTATCGAGTGCGTGGCCGTGGGTCGGCGACGCCGGCAGCCCCAGATCGCTGAGAATTTCGCCCGCTCCGGCTGGGTCGAGCACGCGCTCGCGTCCGTACTTGCCGTCGCTGTAACGGGCCATGGCCTCGAGATATTCGACGCGCGCAAACGGCCGCACGAACGAGATGCTTTCGCCCGCGTGAGGCAAGTCGGTGCCGCCGTCGGTGGCGATCGAGACGAGGTGCGCGATGAGCGACTCGTTGAACTCCATCATGTCCGAGACGTCCCAATACGCCGCGTACAGCTCGAGCATGGTGAACTCGGGATTGTGCGTCGTATCGATGCCTTCGTTGCGAAAGATACGCCCGATCTCGTAGACGCGCTCCATCCCGGCGACGATCAGCCGTTTGAGGTTGAGCTCGGTCGCGATGCGCATGCTCATCAGTTGGTCGAGGGCGTTGCAATGCGTCACGAAGGGGCGCGCTGCCGCGCCTCCCGCGACGTGCAGCAGCGTCGGGGTTTCGACCTCGTAGAAGCCGCGATCGTCGATGAAACGCCGCATCTCGGCGATCAGGCGGCTGCGGGTCATCATTGTCTCGAGCACGTCGGGGTTAACGATCATGTCGACGTACCGCTGGCGATAGCGTTTCTCGACGTCTTGAAGGCCGTGCCACTTGTCGGGCAGCGGCATCAGCGACTTTCCAAGCGCCGAGAATGCGGTGACGTGCAGCGTCAGCTCGCCCATCTTCGAACGGAACATATAGCCGCGCAGCCCGACGAGGTCTCCTCGCTCCAGGTCGCGCCAGTCGGCAAAGCCGTCGTCGCCCACTTCTTCTTTGCGTACGTAGACCTGAAGCCGGCCGGTGCGGTCGGCGACGTCGGCAAAGACCGTCTTACCCATCGTTCGTTTGGAGAGAAGGCGCCCGGCCAACGACCAGGCTTCGGCCTCGGCGTTCTGTCCGGGCACTAAAAAGCCATAGCGCTCTGCCAGTTCCGCAGCGGTGGCGTCCACCTCATAGCGGCGCTGCTCGAACGGGTCGCGACCCCGCGAACGCAAAGCGGCCAGATTTTCACGTCTGGCCGCTACGAGCGCCGCTTCGGTCTTACCGAATTCGTCCAAACGTTCGCTCTCCGTTACGATGCCTTTTTAGCGGCCTTTTTCGGCGCATTGCTCTTGATGGATTCGATCTTATATTTGACGACTCCGCGCGGCGTCGCGACGTCGACGATCGTATTCTTTTTATGCCCCATCAGCGCTGCACCGAGGGGCGACTCGTGGGAGATGCGGCGGTTGGTCGGGTCGGCTTCTGCCGAGCCGACGATCGAGAACTCGTAGGCCTCGTTGCTCTTGAGGTCTTTAACTTTGACGATCGCCCCAAGGTGGACTTCGTCTGCAGCGTACTCGGATTCGTCGATGATGCGCGCATTACGAATCATCCCCTCCAGCTTGAGAATGCGTCCTTCAATGAACGCTTGCTCTTGCTTGGCGTCTTCGTACTCGGCGTTTTCGCTCAAATCGCCGTACTCTTTCGCCTGCCGGATGCGGTCGTTGACCTCGCGGCGATGGACGCTTTTGAGCTCGTCGAGCTCTTGCTCCAGCTTGGTCAGACCCTCGGCGGTCAGGACGATCTCTTTATCGTTCAACCTTTAGATCCTCATGGGCGCCCCTTCAATGGCGTCCATAGCATGATGATGCGCCTTCCGAACGCTGGCGCGCTTGGTTCTCAAGGAGCGGCTGGAAGGCCTGCTCCCTGGCATTCGAGCGGAGAGTATACCCAACGCCCCTTGGTGTCAAGCGTTAGCGGATCGTTAACGGTCAGGCGGGCGCATCGTGCAGGCGCACCACCCGCGGCCGCAGATGCAACTCCGCAAGGAGGCGTTCGTAGTCCTCGGGCAGCACGTCGCTCCAGCGTTTTCCCAGCAAAGCGACCAGCGCCGCCTCCAGAACGTTGGTTCCGAAGGAGCGGCCGGCAATCTCGGGAGTCGTCGTAATCAGCATCGAGACGCCGCGTGCCGCCAACTCGGCGACGTCGCGCTCGGTTACCGTATTAGTAAGTACCAGCTTGCCATCGAGACGGTCGGGCATGAACTGGCGCATGAAATGAAAGTCGCCGGCGATGATATCCGCCTGCTCGTAATATTGTGGATACTTTGGCTCAGGCGGTTTGTCTTGCTTCTTGCCGGTCGGATAGAAGAACTGAAACGGCAGCTTGCAAGCGTCGGGCAGATACTTCTCGGCTAACTGCTCGAACTCGTGGAGCTCGCGGACCGGCATGTCCTTATCGAGTGCAAAGATGAAGTCGCCGAAAAGGACGTCGGCGCCGGCGTCGACGAGCGCCTGCGCCATGCCGAAACGGTCGAGCGCGCTGACCATGAGAACGGACTTGCCGCGCAAGTTAATCCCGAGTTCGTCCTGCATAAACCGCACCGCTTCGCGTTCCAGCGTGTTCTTCAGGCCACTGCCGTCAACGATCGGGGTAATCTTGGCGGTTTCGAGCAGTCGCAGCCCGTCGCGCAACGCGTAGCGATGGCGGCCCGCATAGAGGTAGACGTCGATACCGCCCAGACCGATGGCGTCGACGTTACCGTCGAGCTCGCGGACCATGGCGATGGCGGCGTCGAGCTTGCCGTCGGTACCGACGCGCGAGATGTCGAACTCTTCGCCCATCAACGTCACCACTGCCCGGTGATCGCGGCTGCTCGATCCTAATGAAACCGAAACTACCCGTTTCATCTTTTCAGCTCCGCGCGGACGATAAGGAACGTGCGGCGGCGCGCGTGGCGGCGATTTTCTCGGGTGTGATCGCCGCATCGAAGGCGCGCATCGCTGCCAGTTTGAATCCGCATCGGTCGGCCATGGCTTGAATCTCGACGATTTTTTCCAGCTGGATGCCGCGACCCAGGGTATAAGGTTCGATGCGATTTTCCAGGGCTAATATCATTGTTTCGCTCATGCAGGCCAGTGCGGTGCGTGGCGGGAGGTTGAGATCGAAGTCGGTGCCCGGCTCGCGCACGCGCTCGAAGCGCGGCGTGCCCGGAACGACCATGTTTCCGCCCTCGGTTACCAAAACGTCGGGTCGCTCGGAGGCGATTCGCCGGCTGACGTCGTGCGGTAGCGAGAGCTCGCAAATGACCGCGCCGGGGAGCAAGTCTTCGGGTTCGACGACGTCTTGCGTGGAGCTCGTCGCAGTGAGGATGAGCCGCGCGCGCCGCACCGCGCTGCGCAGATCGGTCGTATACTCGCTGGGACCGGCCAGCTCGCCCGCGACGCCTTCGTAAAACTTTCGCAGCCGCGTTTCGTTGCGCGCGACCAAAATTATGCGACCGACGCGGGGCGCGATGAGCCGCGCGCAGGCCGAACCGATGGAGCCCGTCGCGCCGATAACGACGGCCGTCGCCGACGACGCGTCGATTTCCATTTCGTCGGCCCCGCGAAAGAGGCTCGCTACGCCCGCGGCGATGGTCAGCGAGTTGCCGGTTGTGACCGGAATAGGAGAGCGCGCGTTGATCGTAACGCCGGCATCGCCGATGACGCCGGTAAACGCGCCGAGGCCGGCGACGTCGGCTCCCAACTCGGCGCCGATAGCGATCGCCCGCAAAACGCGCTCGTAAACTTCTTCACGCGGAAAGTCGACCATCTGTTCGGCCAACAGCGGCGCCGCCACGAACCAGCCCTCGGTTTCGCGCCCGTCGGGCGTTCGCACGCCGGTGACGTGCACGGCAGCGTACGACGGCATCCACTCCATGATCTTACGCAGACTCGGTTCGCCTTTGCCTTTCGCGCCGGGCTCGGAGCGCGCGATGTCGTCGAACGAGAGCGGATGTATGACGAAGCAGAAGCGTTTCACGGCGCGTTCTCCGCTTCGGCTTCTCGCTTGAGCCCGGCCAGCATCATCTCGCTGTTCTCGCGAACCTTCTTCTGCAGCGTCGGGCCGATCAGTTCGGCAAGCGTCGGAACCCCGAAATCGTAATCCACCCCGAGTACGACGTGGGTTGCGCCGTCGCGGTGTTCGAACGTCCACGCGCCTTCGAACTTATCGAGGTCGCCTTCGATGAGCTTGTAATCGATCCGCATGGCTGCGTCGTCGAAGCGGTCCTCTTCAGTCCACTCGATCGGCGCCTCTTCGACCAGCGTCTTCCAGCGTGAGACGACGGCGTCGGGGCGCCGTTCCACGATGGTGATCGTCTCGACGTCGGGCATGAACTGCGGAAAGCGTTCTTGATCCTTGGCCAGCTCGTAGACGCGGCGCGCCGGGGCATCGATCACGATCTTACTTTCGACATACGGCATTTACGAATCTCAGAGCGCGCCGAGCTTCTCGTGTGCGGTGGCGACGCCGGCACGCAGGGCCGCCAACGCGGCATCGATTTCGTCCGCGCTAACGATTAGCGGCGGCTCGAGACGGATGACGTGCTGCGCATTGAGCGTCCACGCCGCGGTCACGCCGCGTTTGAGCATCTCGGGAATGATCCAGCCTCCGTAGCCTTCGTTGGTCAGCTCGAGTCCGACGAGCAGGCCGAGTCCGCGGGCTTCGCGCACGACGGCCGGAAACTCGGCGGCAATTTGGCGCGCGCCTTGGAGCAGCTGCGCTCCGCGCGTTCGCGCCCGATCCGCCAGCTCTTCTTCTTCGAGCACGTCGAGCGCCGCAAGCGCCGCAGTGCAAGCCAGCTCGCTTCCGCCAAAGGTCGAGGTATGCACCAGCGGCGCCTTGCCGAAGGCGCGATTCCAGACGCCGGGACGAGCGATAAACGCGCCGACCGGAACGACGCCGCCGGATAGCCCCTTGGCCAGCGTCATCACGTCCGGAACGACGTCGTCGCGGTTGCAGGCGAAGCGATAGCCGCAACGGCCCAGGCCCGTCTGCACCTCGTCGGCGACAAAGAGCGCCCCGGTCGCATCGCAAATCTCGCGCACGGCTTTGAGATACCCCGGCGGCGCGACGTTTACGCCGCCTTCCCCTTGCACCGGCTCGACGACAAAGGCCGCCGCTTCTCGCAGCGCAACTTCCAGCGCTGCAATATCGCCAAAAGGCACGCAGAGCGAATCGGCGAGCAGCGGGCGGAACGGCGTCTGAAAGGTCTCGCGCCCGCTCACTGAGAGCGCGCCGAGCGTCTTTCCATGGTAGGCGTCGGTGGTGCCGACGATTTTCGCCCGGCCGGTCGCGGCACGCGCGAGTTTGATCGCGCCCTCAATTGCCTCCGTCCCGCTGTTGCACCAGAACGAGATCTGCAGATCGCCGGGCGCAAGCTCCGCAAGCCGCCGCGCCGCGCGGCCGAGCATGACGTTGAACATGGTTTTGCCGGAGAGTGCGATCAGCTCGAGCTGCGAGCGCACGGCTTCGACGACGCGCGGATGGTTGTAGCCCAGCGTAAAGACGCCGTAGCCGCCGGCAAAATCGAGATAGGCCTTACCGTTCTGATCCCAGATCGTGCAGCCGCTCGCGCGCACTTCAACCGGGGATCCCGAGAGCCTCATAACGCGCGCCAGCGGCGGATTGACGTATTGTTTGTAGTTCTCGTACGTCTCGTCGGCCAGCGCTTGCGGCGAAGACGCGCCGTAAAGAGTTCCGCGCCCCTCAATCATCGCCGACCCCTTTCCATTGGGATGCCCTGGCGTGATTGCGACCGAAGCCCCTGTAGCTTAATTGAATAAAGCTCCGATCTGACTAAACGGGTGATGCGGGTTTGAGTCCCGCCGGGGGCACTCGGTCGGGCTAAGCAGCTTGACGCGGACCGGTCACCCGCTATAAAGTCGAGGTGTTTAGTCAGAGCGGAGCTTGTCACAGACAAGCTACAGAACGACGGGGCCGGATTCTTCCGGCCTCGTTGCTTTTTCATGCGGCAACCGTGGATTGAGATTCGAGGCGGCCGATGGTCTCTTCGATTACGCCGAGCGTCTCTTGCGCGCTTTCGATGCGCATGATCCGCTCGCGCAGGACGGCGGCGCCGG
>CAZMPP010000003.1:8402-31894 GCA_964568035.1 uncultured bacterium | reverse complement strand
CAGCACCCCCGGCGTCGCATATATCGCATCGTCCGGCGACTCCGGCTATCCACAGATCGAGTGGCCCGCGGCGCTTGCAAACGTCCTCGCCGTTGGCGGCACGCAGCTAAAGCAGTCCGGGTCGAACTTTACCGAAACCGTCTGGGACGGCGCCGGCGCGGGTTGCGCTACCACCACCCCCAAGCCTAAATGGCAGCACGATCCCGACTGCGCGGGCAAGACGATCTCGGATATCTCCGCCGAGGCCGGCTGTAGTCCCGGCGTGGCCGAATATATCGGCTCTTACGGTGGCTGGACCGACGTTTGCGGAACGAGTGTCGCAGCGCCCCTTACGGCGGGCATCGTCGCGCTCGCCGGCCACGTGAACAAACTGACCACCGGCGGCAAGATCTTCTGGGATCTAAAAAAAGGAAAACGCAACAAGGAGCTGCACGCAATTACTTCCGGAAGCGACGGCAACTGCAACGACTATCTCTGCAAGGCCGGCCTATCAAAGCAAGATGGCGGCTATAAAAAGTACAGCGGCCCGGCTGGATGGGGTACTCCCAACGGCATTTCCGCGTACTAGTTTCGCCGGCACACGAAACAAAGAAAAAGGCGAGCGCATCGAGCGCTCGCCTTTTCATTTTGCGCGACGTTACCTCGAAGAGCGACGACGCCGCTGAAACGTCCGCCGGCGTACCTGCGGCTCGAGCGTAGCCGCTCGAGTAGACGCAGGCTCCATGAAGCCGTGCTCGCTGCGCTTTAGGGCCGTGCCGATCGCGCCTTCGATACGTGCAAACGAGCCTGCCTCGTCGCGCGAAACGAACGTAATCGCGTCGCCGGTCTTCTGAGCGCGCCCCGTGCGTCCGATACGGTGAATATAATCGTTAGGCTCGGCGGGTACGTCGTAGTTTATGACGTGACCGAGATCGTCGATGTCGAGGCCTCGCGCGGCGACGTCGGTAGCGACTAGCACTCGGTAGCGTCCCTTCTTAAAGGCATCGAGGGCGCGCGAACGCTGCGACTGCGAGCGGTCGCCGTGAATGCGTTCTACATCGACGCTATGTCGCATCAAAGCGCCGGCGACGCGTTCCGCCCGCGACTTGGTCCGCGTAAAAACGATTGCATTAAAGACGCTCCCGTCTTTGAGCAGATCCACGAGGAGATCCGTTTTCTTGTGCGGTTCCACTTCGTACACCCACTGGGTTACGGTTTTCACCGGCGCCTGAGGCGCTAAATTGATGCGCACGGGATCGCGGAGAAACTCGCGGGCAAGCTGAACAACCGCGCTACCGAGCGTTGCCGAGAAACAGAGCGTCTGGCGCTTGGCCGGAAGTTTGGCGACGATGCGCTTTACCGCCGGTAAGAATCCCATATCGAGCATGCGGTCCGCTTCGTCGAGCACGAAGATGTCCACGTTGTCGAGACGAGCTTCACCCTGTTGCATCAAATCGAGAAGGCGTCCAGGCGTAGCAACGACGACGTCGGCACCGCGGCGCATGGCTTTGATTTGCGGTTTCATTGCCACGCCTCCGTAAATCGGCGTGATCTGCAGGTTGGTGTATTTTGCCAACTGCCGAAGATGTTCGGCAATCTGCTGCGCCAGCTCGCGAGTCGGCGTCAAGATTAGTGCGGCGCCGCGATCGGCGCGCCGTTCGAGCCGTTTCTGGAGAAGCGGAATCCCGAAGGCTGCGGTTTTGCCGCTGCCGGTCGGAGCACTCGCAAAGACATCGTGACCGGCCAGAGCAACGGGAATAGCCGAGCGCTGGATGGGCGTGGACTCTTTAAAATGGAGATCCTCGATGCCGCGCAGTATGGCAGCATCCAGAGTTACTTCTGAAAAAATGGAGATGTTAAAGCCTTATCTTTCGGTGGGCGCTACTTCTCGACCACTCGAAAGATCGCGCTTGAGGACGGGAAGGAGTGTCTCACAGACTCCTCACCAATGCAAACCTTTACACCCTTCAGAATCAAAAAGGGTTGCAATTCCGGCTCCCAGACCTCATTTCCGGGCAGTTACGGCCCTTTCAGTAGGCGCACACCGCGTAATTCCACTCTAGCGCTGCTACGCGATTCGCTCGGATTAGCGATCCGTTGGAGATACCAAATTGTGCGCGGCTCGCTCAGCGCGCGCGAGTAGATCGGGAGCCTCCAGCCACTCGCACACGTCGGGGAAGTCGGCGGTAGGCCCGTGCCATTCTAACTCGTTTACGTCCGCAAAGAGATTCGCATCGGTCCGAAGGGTCGCCAACTCTTTAAATAACACCGCGAGACGTTGCCGATCGCCGAGTTCTTGCGATGGGAATTCTTCGATGGGGCCATAGCGGTTGAGGAGGGCGGCTGCGCCCTTCGCCCCAATTCCCGCGATGCCGGGAAAGCCATCGGCGGAATCGCCGACCAGAGCGAGATAATCGGGGATTAGTTCGGGAACCACACCAAACTTAGCCTGGACGCCCGCAGCGCCTCGGACGACCTGGCTCCTTCGGTCGATTTGCACGATGCGATCTCCGCGTAGGCATTGCGCGAGATCTTTGTCCGGAGTCCATATGCAGATTTTCTCAACCCGAGAATCACGTGAGGCAATCGCGGCTGCCGAGGCCAGGGCATCATCGGCCTCCAGCTCGATCATCGCCCAGACCGCAACGCCCATGGCTCGCAGCGCGTCCTCGAGCGGCTCGAACTGCGCGCGAAGCGTGGGATCGATTCCAGCTCCCGTTTTGTAGCCGTCCCAAAGTCCGTTGCGAAAGGATTCGATAACGTGGTCGGTGGCGACACCTAAGTGCGTCGCACCCTCGCCAATCATTTGCAGTACGGTGTTGAGAACGCCGATGGCCGCTCCGAATCGTCGCTCCTTGCCACTGGTGGCGCGACGCAGTCCATAGAAATGGCGAAAGAGCTCGTAGGTTCCGTCAACCAGATGAACGATCACGCCGACCTTACGTTAAGGCTTTCAACCCCGACGGCCCTTCGTTATGCGCTCTGCCGGCCTAGAAGGTTAAAATCGCGAGCCAACCCTAAAATGTCCGGCCGTACAGATCTCGGAGATCTGCTGATGGCTCAGCCGCTGGAAGCTCTTCGTGCCGTACTCAAAGCTCTCGCCGGCTTCGGCTGCATCGTAGCGTGCCTGGGCGCCCTCGTTAAGGGGCGGTCGTTCTCTCAAAATCTGGTTCTTGAAGTTGACGCGATAGGCGACGTCTTTTGCGAACAACACAACCTCGCCGCGCCCATTGGCGTAGCCTCCATAGACCGGTTCGGAGCGCTCGGCGCTCGGCGGCCCTTTAACAACACCGGTGATCGCGAGCGTCGCGACGGGCAGAGAATCCATCACAGCGCTCCTTTAACCGCCAAACGGCATCAGAAGTTGCATTTTGCGGCCTCTCGGGTTTGTTACGGCCGGCACGAGAAAAGCCCCAAGATTGAAAGCTGAGCGTTTTTACGATGGACCTAACCAAAACCCCGCCACGCAGCGTCCGAGAAACGATACTTGGCACGTGCAACTACTCGGACGATCGATAAGGCAAAGGCGGTGGCGCAGGGCCGCTTCGGCGAGTACCGTTACGACTGCCCGATGGATCGAGGGCTCTTCAATTTTCTCGGGATGGACTCGCAGGGAGTTCCTCAATATCGTCAAGACCGCGAGAGGCAATTCTGGAATCGAAGCCTACGCGAAAGTCTTTGTTGCCAAGAAGGACGCAGAATCGATCGAGACCCTTAACCAACACTGGCTCTCGGACATGCCGACCGGAGATTCCTTAGAGGCCTTTTATGAATTACGCGCTAAGGTTGCGCCCGGCCGAACCGACGTCACCTCCTGGCCCGATCTGCTCGATCTAGAAGAAGGGCGCGCGGTTCCTCAGCGCTAGCCGCTTACGGCGCACCGAGCTCAGTCGAGCCTGCGAAGTCGTTATCGCAACTTTTCACCATGGTTGGTTTCCCGCCACCATGCTATGCTCGCAGGGCACTCGTCCTCAATCGCGCGACGCAATCGCTTCGTCGCCCTGAAAGCGTAGTATTTATGGCCCGCGTTTGTGCTTTGGCCATCGACCCAAAAGATATCGTATTGCTCGGCTCTGAGCCCAACGGCACAGTAGAGACGGGCCGCAGCCCGGGCGTCCCGGCCTGGAACTTCAGTCTTATGAATTCGCCGGCCGGGCGTGCGCGCCGCGGCGGAGACTGGAGCGATGCCGTTGTAATCTCGGATGACGCCTTCGCCCTAACGATTGGCGACGTCACGGGTCACGGCGAGCCCGCGTTTGGGACGATGGAGATCGTGCGCGCGAGCTTCCTCCGCGGCATCCATGCTAACGCCGAACCCTCAGAAATACTATCCGCTGCGAATTCGGTAGCATATTCGATCCGTGGCGGTGTCATCGTTACCGCAATTGTGGCGATCGTGAACCGCCGTCTGCGGACGCTTACTTTCGCAAATGCCGGTCACCCGGCCCCACTTATGATGACTCCAATCCTGCATGGATTTCTGACCCACGCGAAAGCCGATTTGCCGCTCGGCATCGGGCCGGCGTACAGGGCCACCAGCTACGTCGTTGCGCTTCCGGATGACTCGCTGATCGTTTTATACACCGACGGAATCACCGAACACAAACGAGACTCAGTGCGTGGCGAACGAGAGCTCGTCGAAGCTTGCCGAGCGGCATACGATTGTCCGGCGCCGGATTTGGCGGCTTCCATTGCGCGACGCGTTTTTCAACGCGGCCGCGGACGCGACGATGCGGCCGTAACCGCCCTCCGCGAGTTTGCCGGCGGCGCGTGAACGAGCCGAAACTGCCGACGAAGTTTATCGTCAAAAACAGAGGAAATACATCATGAAAAGTCTATGTGCGGTCCTTGTCGCAGCTATGCTCGTCGTAATCGCTTGCGCGCCTGCCTCGGCTGATCCGTCTACCCTAAGTTTGCAACTATTCGCTCAGAATCGGCCGGGTAAGACCGGGACTGCGACACTCGAGCAAGTTCCGGGCGGCGTTAAGATCGTCATCCTCATGGCCGACGGTCAAAATGGCGCGCAGCCCATACATATTCACACCGGCACCTGCGCAAACCTGAACCCGGTACCGACGTATACCCTGACCAACATCATAAATGGGAGTAGCACGACCACGATATCGGATGTTACGCTTGACGGGCTGCTGAAAGGTAACTACGTCATCGACGTCCACGAGAGCAGCGCCGACCCTGCCAGGTACGTGGCTTGCGCAGCGATTGCTACAACGAAATGATAGGCCTAAGCTCCGCAGAGGATGAAAAAAGGGAGCACGATCGTGCTCCCTTTCTGGCTGGCTAGGCGGCCGAGTCCCGCTTACGCTCGAGCCATCCCGCGTTCGGGAACCGTCCGACCTTCTTCGAGATCGAGCAGGTCCGACCAAGACACGATATCATTCCGGCTTGGAGCGATCTTGCTACGCAGCTCCTCAAAATGCTTCAATGATTCCCCGGTCGGGATCGCAGAGATGAACTTCTTGTTGAAGGCCTCGATACTCCGAGGATCTTTCCTCGCGACGAACGACTTCGCGTAGGCTTCGATTTCAGAATCGTTCTTTGCACCTTTAACGACTGCAAGGAACGCCTTCGGATCCATGTTGAGATACTCGAAAAGGCCTTGGTCCATCGGGCAGTCGTACTTGTACTCGCCGATTGTATTATGTGCTAACGCCTTCGCTTTGTCGGTAGTGCGCGCAAGTTGCACGATACCGAGCATCGTTTCGCCCGAGCTACGCGGCGTAGTTTTGGTTAGGTCCATCATAAATGCTCAACTTTCATGTGAGTTTCTTTTTCCTGTACCCGATGAACCGAAAAAACAGAATAAGGTTTCGAACGATCAAATTGATCGACGGAGAGCAGGTGCTTCTTGACCTTTAAGCGGTGCCGCTTTTAACCGACAACGCGTTGCATGTTATTGCAAAAAGGCCAACGGAACAACCAAAAGAAGCATTTCCACCGAACGAATGCACGTACGCCGTCGCTAGTTCTCCTGGGCTCCTCGTAACCGCTGCATAGATTTGCTTGGGATCTTGATTCGATCCGCCAATCGGAGCAACGCAAGAACCCTGACGTGCCACCACGTCACATCGATCTCGAACCAGCGCAGCCCATGGCGCGCCGAGAAGGGAAAGGCATGGTGATTGTTATGCCAACCTTCACCCCAGGAGATCAGAGCGACCCACCAGCAGTTCGTCGATTGGTCGGTCGTCTGGTATGAACGGTAGCCCATCGTATGGGACGCGCTGTTAACGAGCCACGTCGTGTGATAACTAATCACCAGCCGGACGAAGACCCCCCAGATCACCCACGACCATCCGCCGAACGCAAAGAGCCCGATCCCCAGCCCGATCTGCAGGGGGATGTTGAGGTACTCCAGCGCGCGATAGAATCGCTGGGCGCAGAGGTCGGGCGCAAACCGTAGCATTTCCTCGTCCGAGGGTAGCGCAATGTTGTGCCGGTAAATCCAGTCTACGTGTGCCCACCTAAACCCGCCACGGATGCTGTGAGGGTCGCCTTCTCGATCGGCATGCGCGTGATGCTTGCGGTGCACCGCCACCCATCGGATTGGATCGCCCTGCAGCGCCAGCGTTCCGAAGATCGCCAGCAGGTATTCAAATGGTTTGCGGAGGCGCAAGCTGCGGTGCGTAAGGGTGCGATGGAAGCACAATGAAATTCCTAAAGCTACAGTCGCATACGACACCACAATTGCGGCTGCTAGCGCCGGCCACTGAAAGAAAGGCGGCCAGAAGGCCGCAATAGCTCCGATGTGAATTCCCAGTAGCCCGAGACCTTTAAAGGTTCCGTAAGGTCGTCCCACGCGCGTTCTCATTTCGAAGCTTAGCGACCGCGGGCGGCAGTTCCAGCGATCCCAGAGAATGCATAGCTAACTATGGGTGCAGACCGCTGCAACTGCATTGCATCATCCAGGCATTCCACGACGCGAACGACGCTTTGCATTTTTAGGAGATCGAAGAGCCTTCGGACGATCGGCCGACCGAGTATGACGGTTTCACGATCGAATCCCTTGTCGTGGCGACGCGCGTGCATTCTCAACATCTCGGTCACGCAGGTGGCGTCTAGATAGCTAACGTCGCTAAAGTCAATGATGACGTTTGGCTCGCTGCACAGGCCGTCGAGCACCTCAGACCATTGACGCTTGCACGTCACGTCGTACTCTCCGGAAAAGACCATTAGGGCGATTCGAGCCGCCACTCTGGATCCGCTCATCTTTTGACCTATCAGTGTAGCGCCGGCCCGGAGCACGCGCTATCGTGAAAAGTGCCCTATATCCGCCGCGTTCTCCCAGCCCAGCACCTTAGCGATCAGCTCGGTGCGGTTCCGGCTTTCGGTCTTGTCGATCATACTCTTGACGTGATGCTGAACGGTTGAAGCGGCGATATGCAGCTCTTTGCCGATATCCTCCAGCTTCGCCCCATCCAACAGCATCGCCAACACTTGAAGCTCCCGAGGCGAGATGTGGAAGCGGGCGGCGGGGCCCGTCAACGACTTCGGCGGCTTAAAGCGGTCGATCCGTACGCCGATGAAGAGTCCGGCCGGCCCTGACATCGGCTGCGTTCGCACGACTAGGAATGGGACGGGGTGCGCGATGCCGATCTGTTGCGTACCGGCTTCGCTCTGCCACCCGGCGATCAGCTCGCGGACGGCTTCTTCGAGCACGCCCGGCAGACGATCGGCAATCCGCGTGCGCAGTCCCGTCAGCGCGACGCGGCGTTGCTGTTCGGCCGTCCATGCGAGGACGATCTGAAGGTCGCGATCCAGCACGTAGAACGATTCGTCCGAAGCCGTCAAGGCTTCGCTCTCCCGCGTCGAGTCGGTGGCCCGATCGTCGACGTCGGGCGCAGCGAGACGGCCGCCTTGCCGGGAATCTAGACGCAGCGCAGAGAGGCGCTCGGACGTCGCGTCGAGCGACAACGCCAGAACGCTGATTTCGCTAGATGTGAACGGTCCCAGCTCGCTCGTACGGAGCAAGGTGAGAATACCGAAGCTGGCGTGGGCGTCAGCGAATAATAGGGTGACCCCGCTTTCAAAGTCGCCAAGCGGACCCAGTGTGGCCGCGATGCGCGGCCCCATCTTGGCCTTCTCGCGCTGGCGATCGAACTCGCCTTTTAGCCGCAACAACTCGCCGCCGTCTCCCCGGGAGTCGAGCAGGAGGCCGGCCAGCTCCCCTTCGGGCATCAGGCGAGCAAACGACCACCGCGACGCGGGCACGACGCGAAGGATCGCCTCGACAATGGGGTACGCCGGATCCGACTCCGGCAAGAAATCGGCCCTAAGCGTCAACGCTTAGTCCCGGCCACTGGAATCGGACTTTTTCACGATGGTCAGTTTCTCGCCTCGATGATAGACTTAAGACCGGCTTCTCCTCCTTTGCGGCGACGTACTGCTTCGTCCGCCTGAAAGCGTAACTGTTATGGCCCGCGTATGCTGTTTGGCCGTCAACCCCAAAGATATACCACTGCTTGGTGCCTCGCTAAAAGCCGCGGGTGAGCCGGGCCTTACTATCGTCGCCCGTTTGGATGTGGCCGCGATAGGGAAGCTCTCACCTGACGTTCTGGTCGCCGACGTCGATCAGGAGAAAGTCGATCCACTCGAGATGTTGCGTCAGCTTCGTTTCGTCTTACCGGAGTGCGTCATCGTGGTCTTTACCGGGACGGTAACGCGCGCGTGGGGCCGCGCATGTCATCTCGCAGGCGCTAGCTGCGTGCTCTCCAAAAAGTCAGGCAAGGCATCGCTTGTATCCGGTTTGCAGCGCGCAATAGAAACCGGCTGCTTTACCGATCCGCGCTTTGCTGCGTAGCCTGCACGCCGTTGGCGCGACGAATTGCAGGCGCCACGATACGAACGACGAGCACTTGAAGGACGGCCGCAGCCGGAACGGCCAGGAAGGCACCCCCGATTCCGAGCAACGTTCCGCCGATGACGGTGGCTAGGATAATCAAAAGAAAACTCAGCTGAACGCGCTGGCCGAAGATGATCGGCGAGAGAACGTTTTGGTCGATCGCTTGGACGACCACGAAGATCGCTAGCGCGAGCAGCATCTTCTCCCAGCCGCTCGTCGCCAACACGACGACCAGAATGACTGGGCCGGAAATTACGGCGCCTACCATTGGGATCGCCTGAAAGATCGCCGCGATGAAGCCCAGCAGCAGGGCATATGAAACGCCCATCAGCCCAAGCGAAGCACCCATCACCACTCCAACGATCGCACCGTTGAGCACCACACCTTGCACGTAGGCGCTCAGCCTGGCACCGATGTCGGCAAAGGCATTCCGCCAATCGTCGTTTACGCTCGGCGGAATCAAACTGAGCACGAACCGCTCGAGTTCGTCCGACGACAGCATCCAGCCGACTGCGAGCAAAAGAATGAGCAGACCGTCACCAATCACCGTTGCAATAAGTTTGGGCCCGCTGAGAAGCTGCGGTCCAATGATGCTTGCCGCGGTGCCGGCGGAACTGGCCAATACGGAGGCCAGCTGCTGAGCCATTTGGTCGTTTTTGAGATAACGTTGCGCTGCGGCGAATTGATGCTGCAGCGAGTTTGTGTAGCTGGGTAACGTCTGGATTAACTTCACCAGTTCCGCGCCCAGCGGCTGGATCAGCAGGAAGCCGATCGCAACGACCGCGACGATCACAACGCTAAACGAAAGGGCGACCGCGACGCCAAACGGCATCCGTCTCCCAAGGCGATCGACGATTGGCCGAAGGCCGGCTGAAAGCAGGACGGCCGTGAAAAGCAGCAATAACGCGGACAGCGCACCGGCGAGAACGCTCCACACCAGGAACGCAAGCGCGAAGACGACCGCGGCGGTCACCCAGCCGCGCACACTGCTCACGGGCAAATCGCTTTCGCCATTCCCTTTCGATTTCGAGCGCGGCGCGAATTACCTACTACGCTACGACGTTGCCTGCGGCCGATAGGTGCCGAAGCTCCAAATGTGTCCCTCTGGATCGCGCACGCCAAATTCGTGCGAGCCGTAGTCCGTGTCCTCGAGTGCCCGAATGATCTGAGCTTCCGTCGCCTTGGCCCGGGCGTAAGCGGCGTCGACTTCCGCATCGCTGTCAAGCGCGATATAGATTCCACCGGTAACCCCGCCTAGATTTTTCGGGCTCGTACCATAAGGATCGTCTTTGACGCTGCCTAGCATGATCAAATTACCAGCGAGTTGCAGCTCCGCATGTGCGATGGTATCGCCATCGCCCTCATAGACTTCTTTCTCCTCGAAGCCCAGGGCGGATGTGAGCCACGCGATTGCGGCTTTGGCGTCGTTGTAGCGAACGCTCGGATAAACGGTTTGCACTTTGGTCCTCACTTGTGTAGTGTCATAGGGCGTTGGACGGTCGGGCCGTGCCGAGGAAGAACATCGAGATTCCCATTAGTGAAGTCCGGAAAGCTGGGAAATAACAATCGAGCGTTCCGCGCGCTCTACCGCTCCCTGGATCTGCGCGTGCGAGGGGACGCTGCCCTCGAACTTCTCGCTGTAAATAACCATCAGTTCTTTGCGCCTGTCGGAACCCGGGAGGTGGACGAATCGTACGTCAACGCGTTTGCGGGGCAGCGTGTACCCCTTTGCGGTGATGATGGAAAAAACGTGTTCTGAATCCGAGCCCGAGTTGATTCCGGCCGGGGCGGGGTAGCCGAACTTCGCCAAGGCCGCCTTTAGCTGGCCGAGGTCGGGCGGCTGCGGGGTTCCGCCGGCATAGTTGCTCAGCCACGTATCGAGATAGAAGTCCATTCCTCCGAGCGTAGCGTGTCGTGGCGAGTCGTAATCGTAGTGCAACTTGGGCATCGATGCAATATACGCTTCAAACTGGACCCAGTAAAGCCGTTCGATGTTCTTTTGTTTGTCGGCTTGCACGAAGACGAACTGCCGGCAGTTGGTTATGCCGTAGAGCACCCACGAGTCGCTACCGACGAACGTCGCATCGCTGGGCAGCGAGATGCGAACCGCGGGATCGCGGTCGGAAACGACCGAGCTGCCGCGTACGGATCGCGAAGGCGCTTTCGGCGAAGCGATTGCAGAAATCGACATCGCCATCGTGACTACGACGAGGAAAAACGCTCTCCACATTTTCGCTACGTCACCCGCACGCGTTATACCGGAGCTTCGAAACTTCCGGGACTGTTTGCCGTGCCCGTGAACTCTTCGACGCGCTCACGCTTGGCTTCAGCGAGGGCCTTGCGCACGCCCGCGGCGTCGTAGTCGAACGTGTAAACTGGGGAGGCCGGCTGCTGCCTCCACGATTCGGCGATCGTTCCGCCGTCGACGGGATCGAATCCAATTTCATCAACGAGCCGCATTACCTGAGCTTTCGTATGTAGGTCGTCGCCCGTCACGGGGAGCGCTATCCGGCCCGGCGTGCCTTTCGGCTTGCCGTTTTCCAATAAGTGCTGCGCGTAAATGTTATTGAAGGCTTTGATCACGGGGCGGCCGATCTGCTGCGACACCCAGGCACTCTCCGGCATGCCGCGTTCGATCGCTTCGATTCTACCGTCACGCTGGCGCGGATAGTAGTTTCCCGTGTCGATGACGATCGTTTCGGCGGGAACGCCTAGAAACAGATCCTTGGGAAGTTGGGGAACGTTTTTTTCGGGGATGGTAACGATCACGACGTCACGGTCGCGGACCGCTTCCGCGACGGTTGCCGCGCGAGCGCCCGTTTCGGAGGCGAGGCCTTGCAGCGTTTGCGGCCCGCGAGAGTTTGCGATGGCCACATCGTGTCCGACGGCGCGAAAGCGCCGAGTAAGCGTCGCACCAATATTGCCGGCACCGATAATCCCAATCTTCATTGCTGCGCCCTCACGACTGAAACGGTTTCGTAGGTCTGAATTTCATACGACTTTGCCGTTTCCACGATGTCGCTCACGACTCGTCCAACCCCCTGGTCGTATTGCGCCTCGCTCCACTCGTGTCCAGACTCCCAGACTGAAACGATCAACAACTGTGTCTTTTCGTTGTTGAGCATTACGACGGATCCAATGAAGCCTTTTTTGTTGGGGACTTGTTGCTCGATAGCGTGCCGTACCTCGCGCACCATTGCGTCAACATCTTCCGAACCTAGCTCGAATGAGAGAAGGCTGACGAATCTTGTCGTGTCGTCGATCGTAATTGCGGCCATTCCGTTCTGTCCGTCCACTGAATGCCGACTTCCTCCCACTATTTGAGGGCGCTAGGGATCGAAGTGACCGTAGTTTACCGTGAGTGCGTTCGGCACGGTACTCCCGTTCACGCTGCGGACCTTGCCGTTTTTGTCGAACGTAAAGGTGAGAAGACCCGGCTGCACGTCCGGATCGTCAAACCACAGCAGGAATGCGTCGCCGGAGTACTGCGTTAGATGTCCGGCGTAGCCGTTTGGACCAATAGCGGCGCTTAGCGACCCTCCATCGCTGCTAACGCGCAGCGGCCCGTAAAGACGGCTCGTGTAGGTTCCGGCATAAGCGCTTATTTTATGATTGGGCGGCTTTGCATTTGCCGGCGGCGCCGGCCGATCGATAAGGGCATTCCAAGCGGCTTGTTCTTTGCGAATTTCTGCCTGCAAATCGTCGCCGGACGGGCCGAGATAGCGCTCCAAAAACTCCGCCCGGACTGCTTCGGGAAAAACCGTCAGCTGCTTATTGGCGAAGACGGCAATCCCCACGTTTTGCTTAGGAATCAGCGTTACGATAGTTCGCACGCCATTCAGTGCGCCGTTCTTTTCAATGATGCGGTACTGCAAGAAATGATAGCTTTCACAACCGAGACCTGCGGAGTCATTTGGATCGCGCATCGGGCCGCCGATTCCTTGAACCATGCTGGCTGCAAAAAGTTCATCGACGGTTGCGGGTTTGAGGATCTGCCTGCCGTCGTAGGATCCGCGAGCTAGCAGCATCTGCATCCATTTTGCGATATCGGCACCGGTGGAAACGATCGCGCCTGCGCCGCTGAATGCGTCGACGTTTTCGACCGGCATTACCGATCCGTCGATATTGTGCGAGGAGCTGTAATTCGGGTCCTCGGTCAACGTGGCGGACGTTGGTCCGCTGCGAGTCATTCCAAGCGGAGTTAGAAGACGCTGTTGCAGAAGCTCGGGCGGGGAGAGTCTTACGCGGTGTGCGGCGGCCTCTTGGCCGAGGAATATACCGTAGTTCGAATATGCCCACAACGCACGGAAACTGTGATCGAACGTCAAGTAGCGAGCTCGGGCGACGAGTTGTGCGGTGCTCAGTCCAAATCTCGTGAGAATGTCGCCGCCATACGCGGGGAGGCCGCTTCGGTGTGCCAAGAAATCGCGGAGCGTTACCCATTGGGTCGCATATGGCTCCGCCATGACGAGACTAGGATCAAAGGATCGAACCGGCTGATCCCAACCAATAGTGCCCCCATCTACGACGGTGCCGATTGCAGCGGCGGTTAGGAATTTACTCATCGAGGCGATCTGGAAACGCGTATCCCGGTCGATCGGCTCAGGTTCGCCGGTCTTGCGTACTCCGTACCCCTTCACAAAGACCGTTCCATTGGGCGAAGCGATCGCGACGACCGCACCGGGAACCGCGTATTCGCGCAGCGTCCGCGTTACGAATTGATCGAACGTCGCACCGTTAACAATCCGCGCCAATGGATCGTCGGCGCGGGCATTGGGCGGCGCCGCAGCTAAGCCGGCGACCGCGGCAATGCTAACGAGGTGTTTTAACGTGAACCGCCGGTGCAAGCCTACACCGAGCGGCCGTGTCGAAGCGCGAGGGCGACGGCGTCCTCCTCGGTCCATTGCGCGCCGAGCGCCATGGACTCGTCGAGATGTTCGCCAAGCGCTGTGCGAAGCGCCGCGAGGACACGTTCGTACTCTTGCCGTTCGGTGTAGTCGCGGCGGGCGCCAAGTGATCTCAGCCGCTCTTCGACGAATCCCAGCAGCATTGCCGCCTGCTCCCGCTGTTTTGGCGGTCGGAACTCGTCGGAATCTTTCTGTAGCGCCGCAATCGCCGCAACGTGCTGGAGGACAAACGCCGTGAGCACCGGCGACCGGACGTCTTGCGCGGCTTCCAACGCTTGCGATGCGTACGAGCGGGCATCGTCAAAACAATCGAGTGCTACGAGATATGCCGCCATATTGCTCAAATCGGCGGCTTCGGAACGCCGATTCCGAGTCGCTGCATGGCCGATACGAGCCTCTTCAGCGCGGTGCAATGCAGCGGCCGGGTCGCCGGCTTCAAACTCGACCTCGGCGAGGTGCCCGGCAATCGACGCAGCCGGTCTCTCGAGGTCGAGCGAAACGTAAAGCGCGAGTGCCTCGGCATAATACCGGCGCGCACCATTGACGTCCTCGCGGCGGGCGCGAACGGTTCCGAGGTCGCTAAGAGCTAACGCCTGCAGCCGGCGATTTGCCAGCCGCTCGGCGGTAGCCAGTGCTTCCTGCAGAAGCGCTTCACCCTTCGAGCCGTCGCCGATTGCGGCCAGCGCACTTCCCGCCGCGTGCTGGGCGCGTGCCACCTGCAAATCGTCGAGTGAGGAACGTAGTTGTAAGGCCCGTTCCGCCGATGCGAGTGATGCCGCCGATTCGCCAAGCGCTCCACAGAGTTCCGCATCGGCAATATACAGTTGAGCGAGTTCCCCGGCGTGAGTTTGTTCGGTAATCGAGTCTATCGCCAAACGAACCCAACGTCGTCCTTCTACGGGAGAGAGCGAATACCAGAGCCGTGCGAGCCCTCCGGCAAGCAGAGAACCGGAGGAAAGATCGTTGCGCGCTTCGAGAGACCACTCGAGTGCCGCGCGGAAGTTATCGAGTTCGGCCTCGGCTTCGCGAAACCACGCCTGTTCCGAAGCGACGTACCATTGCCGATCGAGCCGGATGGCTACCCGAAGAAGTGCGAGCGCGTGGCGCGCTGCGAGCACTTGGCGTTCGCCTCTCGCCGCCAACTTTTCCAGTGCATATTGTCGCGTGGCATCGAGCAGATGGTAACGCGCGCTCCCGTGCGCGAGGTCGACCATGATCAGCGATTGGCCGATAAGCGACGAAAGCAACTCTAGGACGTCTTGTTGTAGAATGCTTTCGTCGGCGCAAACCGTCGTTGCCGTCTCCAGAGTAAAGCCTCCGGCGAAGATCGCCAGGCGCTCGAAGAAGAGCCGCGCCTGCAGGGAGAGCAGCTCGTAACTCCAGTCGATCACCGCGCGCATCGTTGCGTGGCGCGGGATCGACCCTTGCGGGGCTCCCGCCAACACGTCAAAGACTCGATCGAGGCGATCGCAGAGCTCCTGCGGCGACAGTACGCCGGCTCGAGCGGCGGCTAGCTCGAGCGCGAGGGGCAAGCCGTCGAGACGCCGGCAGATCTCGACGACGGGCTGCACGTTCTCGGCGGTCAGCTCGAAGCGAGTGGCGGCCTGGACGCGATCCACAAAAAGGGCGACGGCGCCGTACTTTTCCGCCTCTACCGGCGAAGGCCGGCTCTGCTTAGGAACGGCCAGCGATGGGATCTGATAGGTTCGCTCGCCGGTAATGCTCAGGGCCTCTCGACTCGTGGCCAGCAAAACGACGTCCGGACAAGCGCTGAGTAACGACGCAGCGACCGCGCGCGCCTGCGAGATAACGTGCTCGCAATTGTCGAGAATAATTAGCAGACGTTTGTACGTTAGAAAAGCAATCAGCGTCTCGAGAAGTGAACGCCGCGGCGATTCTTGCACGCGCAACGCGCCGGCAAGAGCTTGTGGAACCAGGGCCGGATCGCCGAGCGGCGCGAGCTCGACGAACCAGACGCCGTGCGGGAATTGGTCTAGCAACCGCCTTCCAACCTCTATTGCGGCGCGCGTTTTTCCGGCACCCCCGGTTCCCACGATGCTGACGAGCGGAGCCGACGCGACGAAGTCCCCGATCTCTGCAACGACCGCCTCGCGTCCGAGAAACGATGTAAGCTGACGCGGCAGATTGTGGAGCGGCGCCCGATCGCGCTCGACGAGTCGCGGGCCACGCGAACGATGAGTGGAGCGCTCGAGCAGCTCTCGCTCTTCATCGGAGAGCGCGAGCGCATCGGCGATTCGTTCCAGCGTGGCCCGGTACGGCGCCCTGCGAAATCCGCGCTCCAAAGCGCTGATTGCCTGCGCGCTGATGAGCGCTCTATCCGCAAGCACCTGCTGCGAAACACCGGCTTGCACGCGGAACTTCTTAAGAAGGGCGGGTAGTTCTGCGGTCCCGGCCGCGTCTCTCGAGCGTCGCGGTGGAACCATGGGTCCGCGCGCTCTAACTACCGGGAGCCGGCGCGACTCCGATGGGGGGATCGGTTATTCCGCCGATTATTTGCAGAATGTACGCGACCAAGCCCTGGAGGTTCACCGCATCGAGGTAACCTGCTGCATCCGCGACCCATAGATTTTGGGGTTCGCTGTTATCGAAGTTCAAGTTTGCCGGACTGATGAGGCCACCGAGAATAATTGGCGCAAAAATCTTGCACGACGCTCCCTGGCATTTGAAGATGCCGAGCAGCTGATCGACGTAATACAGATTGCCGCTATGGTCGAAGGCGAGTCCGCCGGCTCGTAAGATTCCGGCCTTATACAGAGCGCCGGTGCCGTTGCAGCCCGGAAACTCCACGATCTCTCCGCTCAAGTTGTATGGATCGTTGAAGCTCCAATAACAGTTGCCCCGAGCATCGATTGCGATTCCCGCGCCTTGTAGCGGATCGCTCCCATATGTCAGTTTGCGCGACGGCACGCGCTGCTGGTTCAGATAAATGCTCACGCTTCCCGCGCCGCCCCCGGTGGTCGCGCCATTAGAAACCGCGACGAGCCGGTGATTCGATGTAGCGTCGACGTTTACCGGAACTTCTCCGTCATCCCGGAGCGTTGTCTTAGGACCTTTCGGTCCCGAGCGCGTCGAGCGATAGACGAGGACGTCGGAGGCTCCGGAGTTAGCGACGTACCAGCGTCCGTCGGGTGTCGTCACCATGCCCATGGGCTTGGAGAATCCCGAGGTGAGCGTTTCATAGGGGGTCAGCGTGTAGCTTTTGTTCTTGCGCTTATAGACGACGACTTCGTTGCTCGCGGGCTGGGACGAATACATGAAATCGTTGCCGTAGAAGTGAGTCGCCGGTTGCGCAAGAATCTGCGACGGGCCTAAGTAGGAACCCGCCGGGGTGGGTAAGTCTTGCGCACATCCGCTCGCTGCGAGAACGAGCGCTAACTGCACGAGCCGTCGAGCCCCAAGGCTAGACATAGTTCTGATTTTCCTCGCGCAGTAGGGCCAGTCCTCGGCTTACCAGCAATCGCCCTCAGGCGGCACCACGATATGAAGAAGGCCCGCCTAAGGCGAGCCTTCTTCACCGCGTTCAGAGGAGGGAGATTTTGTAGATGCCGGTCTGCTATAGGGTGACCTTTACCTTCACTTTTAGTTGACGGCCCTTGGAGTCTTTCACGGTGAAATGCCCGCTCCCCACGACGGCGCCGAGGATCGTGAACTTTGTCGATTGATTGCCGCTCATCGGGCTAATCACGACGATACCTTGCGTATCGTTTGTAATCGTGAGCGTGCCGTCGCCGTAACCCTTCTCGCGGAACCTGCAGTCGACAATGCCGAGAAGCACGATGTGAACGTGTTTGCCACAGCTCGAGACAATCTCGACCTTTCGCTTCGCATCGGGTGCGGCTAGACCGGCGCCGGCTTGCGGCACCGACAGGGTTGTCGAGTTCGAGGGAATGTAGCCCGAGCTCCCGGGCGATTGCCCGTGGCACGCTACCATCGTTAGTGAGAGCGCTACGGCTCCGGCGGCGAATCCGATTCGGTTGAAGGTGAATCGCATAAAGTTGCTCCTTGTGCCTTTGTCGCTCGAGTTTTGCGTAATGCCGAGGGAGGTCTCGAGCGGGTCCTTCCGCGGACTTAGCCATCCGAGAAGATATCTAACTTGCATGCATGCCATCGCGGATCTAAGCGTAGAACCAGGTTAGCGCACCTGTGCATCGCCGGCCACATACAGCCCAGACCGTATCAAAAAACTGTATCAACTAACTGTATGAGTTGGCCCGATCGGGATCTCCACGAATTTGCCGAGGGGACGGAAGACCCGAGCCCGAAGCGCGCAGCACTCGTAGTGCCGGTCAAGGGAGACATACCACATCAATGAAACCCAACGGCGAAAGCGCAGGTAAGACCAGGCGCAAGTTCCTCACACGATGCATGCAGTTTCTAGCCGGACTAGGGCTGATGCGGATCCCCACAAACGCGGTAGCGCAGACTCCGCAAAGCCCGCTGGTCAGCACGGATCCCAACGGCAAGCCGCCTTATAACATTATCTTCATCATCGTGGACCAGCGGGTTGAAAAACTGCTCGCAGGCGCAGACTATTCTCTGCCTGCCATGCGTGCGCTCGCGGACCGCGGGGTCACGTTCCAAAAGCACTACATCTCCTCTGCCCAATGCTCGCCCTCCAGGGCGTCTTTCTTGACCGGCCAGCCGCCTCAAGTCACCGGCGTCATCGACCAAATGCAGTTCTCGTTCGTGCACAGCCTGAATCCGGAGATGCCCAATATGGGATCCGTCCTGAAAGGGTTAGGCTATAAGACCGCCTACTTCGGCAAGTTCGAAATGGACAAGGCCATTCTCGACCCCAAGCCTACCGTCAACTACCGCGACGCCGGCCAAACCTACGGCTTCGACGTATTCGGCGCCGGCGGTGACATTGGCAGCACGCCGGATAGCGGCTACGATAACGACCTCTTCATCGCCGGCGAAAGCGCGCGGTATCTCCGCGAGACCGCTCCTGAGTCTCGAAAGAGCGGGCAGCCCTTCTTCGTGGTCGCGAGTTTCGTCAATCCTCACGACATCATGTACGGAGATGGCAACGTTCCCGGGCAGCCTCCGGTTCAGATTCCGGTACTGCCGTCTGCAATACCGCCTCCGCCGGCGAATTCGATTTACAAAAAGCAGTGGTCCTTCACGCTTCCCCAAAGCCTTGACGAATCTCTCGCCGGCCCGGGTATGCCCAACGCGCTATCGGAATACAAAAAAGGCTGGGACGGTTGGTCGGGCACGATCCCAACAGATCGCAAAGACATGTGGACGATCTTTTACAACTACTACCTCAACGCGATTCAAGACGTCGATCGTGGCATACAGCAGATCGTTGACGTCATGAATGAGATGGACCTGTGGACGGACACGGCCGTCGTGTTCACCGCCGATCACGGTGAAATGGGCGGCGCCCACGGCGGCCTTAAGGGCAAAGGCCCGTTCGTTTATGAGGAAAACGTCCACGTGCCTTTAATCATCGCGCACCCCGTCACGAAAACCGGCGCGACGTGCTCGGCGCTCACCAGTCATCTGGATCTCCTGCCCACGTTCGTTGGACTCACGGGGCTGCCTGACTCGAAGCGCCCAACCGTGGTGTCGAACCTTCCGGGCCGCGACTTTTCGTCGTTATTGGCCGCTCCGGAGAAGGCAAGCCTAACGCAGATACGCCCGGCCATTCTCTTTAACTACGTCGGGCCGGCAACCGTTGACGGCGACTTCCTCAACAAAACGATGGACACTCAGTTTAAGGGCGAACCGTCTCCGCCGCTGTCTGAGGCGAACCTGTCCAAGCGCGGTTTGCTCGCGCTCGCGTTTGACGGACGGTATAAGTTTGGCCGCTACTACGCTCCGACCGCTTGTAATACGCCACGGACGCTCGACGAAATTCTTAAAAATAACGACGTGCAGCTCTTCGATCTTCAAAACGATCCGCAAGAGGTCCATAACCTCGCGCTCGAACCGGAACAGAACCGAGAGACGATTCTACGGATGAACGGCCTACTCAACGACCTCATCGCAAAGGAGGTCGGCGACGCATGTCAGCTTCTCAGTAAAGCGCTCGGTCCGATTTGAGACGTTATGGGGCAATGACGTTTTCCTGCGCCGAGATTGCCAGCCACGTACCATTTTCTTTGAAAAAAACGTCGGTAAATCGTTGGCGCTTCGCGGCCCTTCCCGGCTGAGTGATCGTATCCAGGCCGTGCAGTACGGCAGAATCACCGTTTGGATTGAGGTCGACGGTTTGCTCGCTCAGCGCTATTTTAAAAAGCTCTTTTCTCATGCTAGCCAGTTCTTGAGCGCGGTCGACAACCAGCCCGCCGTTGGTTATGTGCTTAAAGTGTTCGCTCAATATTGCGGCGACCGCGTTTCGGTCACCGCTTAGAATGGCGTTAATCCAGCGCGCCTCGAGGGCGATCACCTCGTCGCTCGCGGTGCGTCTCGAGTCGGCAAGACCTCTCTGCACGGGAACGAGCAGTGCAATAAGTACAAACGCAACGACTCGTAAGAACGATACGATGGGCGTCATACAGCCGGTCTTTCCTGACGGCCTTGCAGATTCCCCGACCTGAAGCCGCGTCCCGGTCGCGCGGGCAGGTAAGCGAAGCGAAAAGCGTCGTCACGTACGCGGCCTCGGTTCCCGCTAAGTTTCGGCCGTTACGGTGTCGATCGATTTGGGCAGCGAATTCTAAGGGCTGCATCGCGGCACGTCGGCCCCGTCCGGGGGTTGGGACAGAAGAGATGAGTCTGCTGCAGCGCGGCAAGAGAGCGGGAGCAAGCTCTCGCAGCTGACGCCATCGCCGGTCAAGGCGCTCGGCGGTAGGAGCGGAACAAAACGATCCATGCAACAGACGAATCTGACAAACGAATCCGAAGAATACGACGCGTGTCGCGAGGAGCTTCGACTCGCCGAGATTGAGGAGATGCGGCATCGCGAGCGCGTCGCGCAGTTGCGCCGCGCGCTGCCGCAAGGTGCGGCGCTCGAGGATTACGCTTTTTACGAGGGTCCGGCCGACCTTGCTACCGGCGACGAGCCGCTGCGGAGTGTAAAGCTCAGCGAGTTGTTTAGCCGGCCCGATCGCGCGCTGGTAATCTATCACCTTATGTACGGCAAAGCGCAGTCCAGCCCGTGCCCGATGTGTACGATGTGGATCGACGGATACAATGGCGTCGCTCGCCACCTCGCGCAGAATATCGATTTCGCGGTCGCCGCGGCGGCCGACCCAGTCGCGCTCCGGCAGCACGCTCGAGCGCGTGGATGGAACAACCTTAGACTTTTGAGCTGCGGCGAAAGCACGTTTAAGTATGACTTCGCAAGTGAGGATGTCGAAGGCAACCAAGATTCAACGCTATCGGTATTTACGCGCGATGCCAAGGGGACGGTGCGGCATTTCTACACGTGCCACCCGCATATGGCCGACGACATAAACCAGCGCGGCATCGACCTGCTCACGCCCGTCTACAATATGCTGGATCTTACGCCGGGCGGCCGCGGCGACTGGCTCGCCTCTCTTGCATATTAAGTTGCAGACCGGGGCGATTTGTGAGAGAATCCAGCCCGAGCGCAGTCTTCCGTCTCGGAGGCATCTTACGCTTGAACAACTGGTTGCTTGTATAGAAATAAGAAAAGGAGCTAAGCAACATTCCGCCTCGCAATCGAAAAAGCAGATCCGGCCCGCGGCCGGCAAAAAACAAGCCTACCCAAAACGTCAAAGAAGCACCGCTTGAAGTCCTGGGCAGCATTAAGCAAGTTTTTCCGAGCACGACCTTTTCCGTCGAGCTCGACAACGGCCACGTCGTCCTGGCTCATATCGCGGGACGCCTGCGCCGCCACCGTATTAGAATTCTTCCCGGTGACCGCGTCGATGTGGAACTCTCGCCATACGATTTGACGAAGGGACGCATCGTCTACCGCTATCGCGCAGGTGAAGAACGCCGCCCCCCACGCGGGTCCGAGCAAACGCCCTAAGGCTTGCCTAGTAAGGCAGCTGCCTGGGAGTTAGCCTGAACGTGGATACGCAGATCTCGATAATCTGCGGTTCGCTCAACCTGCGAAACGTTTTGTTTCCCCACTGAAAATCTTCGCCCGCCGCGGTCGCATCGTAGCGCGCTTGCGCGCCTGCATTCAACTGGGGGCGCAACTGCAGCGTCTGCTTCTTCAAGTTAACGCCGTAGGCGGCTTCTTTTCCAAAAAGTACGATATTGCCACGCCCATTGGCATAGCCTCCGTAGACGGGTTCGGAGAGGTCGGCGGCGTCGGCCGAATTGCGCTCGGCCTTGATCGCGAGGACGGCAACGGGCGTAGTTACGCTATACATCGCCATATCCAACAACCACTCCCTGAAAAAGGTTGCCGCCTCAAGGAGCCGAGCCCTCGAGCCGGCTCGACCGGGGGCGGCCCGGCTCGAACCACACGGGAATCGAAGGTCTCGGGGCTAAGCATCGGCCCCATGTCGATGAACGCCACCTTCGTTCAGGTCGATGCCGGCGAACTCTCGAGGCTCCAAGGCGATCCGTCCTCGGTCGAGGCGCTGTTCCAAAGTGGATTCGCCATTCCCGATGCCTTCATAAAGCTTGCCAAGGCGATGGAAGATCGAGTGCCGCTTGACCCATCGCTGCGGCAGGTGCTTGCGGGCGGACTTGGAGGGGCTCGATCGTCACGTACCGCCCCCAGGCGTGCCGTTCTCTCGCTCGACAAAGCCTGGCACGGCGTGCACTACATTTTGTGCGGCCAATCCGAACCCGGCGCGAGTCTCTTGAGCGGGCCGGTTCTCGGTGGCACGATCCTTGGAGACGACGACGAAGGCTTCTCGGGATATGGACCCCCGCGTTTTTTTACTGCGGCGCAAGTTGCGGAACTGGCGGCGGCGCTTAATCGTCCGGAAATCGAGTCCGAGGCTGCGTCGCGTTTCGACGCCGAGCGAATGTCCGGGCTCGAAATTTACCCTGGGTGGCGTCCTTCGGATTCGGAGTGGTTGATGGATGAGTTTCGCCGTTTACGCGATTTTTATGCGGACGCCGCGGCCAAGGGAAACGCAATCGTCACCTGTCTGGTATAGCGCACGATTTTCCCGCCGCTGCAGTAAGCGAGGGCACGCCGCCGAAATTCCCACGGCGTAAAGGGGGAGCGTAGATATGAAGGCGTTTTCGGGGTTCTTGCGCGGCGGGCTGAGTGCCGGTGCGTTTCTTGCGATGGTTTCGGGCTGTGGAGGATCGCAAACCCAAACAAACGCGCTAGTTCCCGGCCAGTCAAACGCTGCCACCTCCGAGCTTGGCCGGCTAGGAGTGGGCTCGTCAATGGTGGCCGACGCCCAATCCAACGACCTTCTCTACGTCGCCGACGCCAAGGACGGTAGCGTTCACGTCTATTCGTTTCCCGGGGGTAAGCCGCAAGGCCGGCTCCTCGACGTTCGGGCCAATGCGCTCTGCGCGGGAAAGAACGGCGACGTCTTCGCGCCGGCCGGTAACGCTGTGTTGCGATACGCGCACGGCGGTACGCGACCGATCGCGGTACTGCACGACCAACTCGCGGGTGCCCCGCAGTTTTGCGCCGTGGATTCGACTACCGGAAACCTCGCGGTTTCGGGAGCATCCGCTTCTCAGTCCGGCGTGGCGATCTATGCCGATGCCAAAGGCAGCCCAACTATTTATGCGGGGCGCAACGACGCCCGTTACGGCTCCCTGGCGTACGACGACGACGGCAATCTCTTCGCGCTGACGGCGGCCGGGATGGCGGCCGAGCTCGCGCA
>CAZMPP010000003.1:0-8392 GCA_964568035.1 uncultured bacterium | reverse complement strand
AGGATGGCCCACTGAATCGGCGCCGCGCCGCGATACTTCGGCAGCAGCGAGGTGTGGACGTTGAGGCAGCCGTAGCGCGGCAGGTCCAGGATGCTTTGCGGCAGGATTTGGCCATAGGCCGCCACGGCTACCAGGTCCGGCTGGAGCTCGCGCAGGGCGGCAAGCGGTTCAGAGAGCTCGATTGGAGCGGTGCGCACCCGGCGGCCGGCTCAATCCAGTGGGACGGAAAGTATCTCGCGGTTGCAAGCGATGCGAAAATCTCTCGCTTTACGGTGAGCGGCTATCAAGCAACGCCGGCAGGCGAGATTGCGATAAAAGGCGCGGCGAACGTCCCGCAGTTCTGGATTCACAAAGGCAAGGTGGTTATCCCGGACTCCAGAGGCGTCGCGCTCTACGGCTACCCTGCCGGCGGCAACCCGCTCGCCGTCATCAAGGACGCCCGCGCTGCGCAGGCCGTAACGGTCAGTCGTGGCAAGCAATCCTCGTTCGCGATCACTACCTACCACTACGACAATTTTCGAACCGGGTGGGACAATGACGAAACGACCTTGACGTACGGCAACGTTAACGCCGGTTCGTTCGGGTTGCTGCACACCATCGCGCTTGACGACCAAGTGGATACCCAGCCGCTCCTCATCCCCAACGTGACCACCAATCGCGGCGGGAAGTCGGGGACCGCGCACGACGTAGTCTACGTCGCTACGGAAAGCAACACGGTCTACGCGGTCGACGCATCGACCGGAACGGTCTTGTTTCAAACGAACTTAGGTGCTCCGGTTCCGGCGCCGCTGGGATGCAACAACAACGGACCCAATGTCGGCATCGACGGAACGCCGGTCATCGATCGGGCGGCGGGCGTCATGTACGTGATCGCCTACACGTTGGAGGGCAGCGTCCCCACGTATCGCATTCACGAACTCAGTCTCGCGGATCTGTCCGACGTGACGCCCTCCGTCATCGTATCGGCGTCGCATACGCTCACCGACGGCACGACGTACAACTTTAACGCAACCTATCAGCGCCAAAGGCCCGGTTTGCTGGAAGCAAACGGAAATATTTATGCCGGATTCGGGAGTTTTTGCGACTTCTCTGCATCGCAGTCGCGAGGCTGGCTGCTCGGGTGGCAGGCGGGATCGCTTGTTCCGCTTGCCGCGAACCGCCTGAACAATAGTCTCGCCCAATCTCCCGACAGCTTCTTCCTAACCGCTATCTGGATGTCCGGATACGGCCTGGCAGCCGATCCCGCCGGCAACATCTACTTCGTTACCGGAAACTCGGATTATTCGGGAAACACGTATAACGGCGTCACCAACGTTCCCGAAAGCGTCGTAAAGGTGAGCGCCGACCTCACCCAGCTCCTCAGTATTTTTACGCCATATGACGCCGGCCAAATGGACCAAGCCGATGCCGACTTGGGCTCGGGCGGCGTTATGCTGCTGCCGGTGGGTTCGACTCCATTAGCAGCGGCTGCCGGCAAAACCGGAACGCTCTATGTGCTCAATCAAAACAGTTTGGGTGGATACGTAAAGAACGGTCCGAACAACGACGTCGCCGAGGTTTCTGTCGGTGGCTGCTGGTGCGGCCCGTCGTACTACGCGGTAAAGAAAAAGCATCAGCGCATCGTAGCCAGCGGTGGCAGTAGCGTGACGGTATGGAACGTCAAAGACAAACACAAAGTGGGTCTTACATTGGCAGGATCGGCCGGATTGCCGAATGGACAGGATCCCGGTTTCTTTACTACCGTTTCATCAAACAAGAACGGTCATAACGCGATTATTTGGGCGCTCGCGCGGCCCGAGGCGGTTCCGGGACCGATGACGCTCGTCGCCCTTGCGGCAGAACGGGGCAGCGGATCGCAGCTTCAAACGCTCTATGAGGCGTCGGCCGGATACTGGGCGGCGCCAAACGGAAACGCGAACACCGTTCCGGTCGTAGCGAACGGCAAAGTCTACATTGCAAGCTACCAACAGCTGGAGATCTTCGGCCTCGGCGGATCGGCGGCGACGGCTTCGACAGGACGGAGCATTCCGGCCGGCGCATATCGCGGCGCCGTCAAGACTCCGAACGAGGTCACTGGGACGCTCGTTAAGGTCAACGGCTCGCAGCTTACCCTGCGTGCGCGCGACGGAAAACTCGTACGCGTCGACGGCTCGATGGCGCTCAAGAACGAGCGAAGCGAAGACCTGATCGTGGGCCGGCCATTCGACGTACGGGGAACGTACGATGCAGCCGGCATAATGCGCGCCGCCCTAATCGTGCGTGCGAAGCCGTCATCTGCGACGTGGCCACCCGATCGGTAAAGCACCTGCTGCATGGGTTTCTTCTTTAAGGACGACCTCCAAGACGCATTGACGTGGGCGGCCGGATACATTCCGTACGGCGCAGCCGATCTCGGCGAGATAAAAGCCGTCGCACAAACGGTGGGCGATGGCGACGCCGGCGAGTTTAACAAGGCCTGGGTCGAGGCCGGCGATCGGATCGTCGAGCGGGCCCGCGCGGCGCTTGCGGCAGGCAAACGAACCAGCGCGCGCGACGCGTTCATGCGCGCCAGTTGCCACTACGCGTCGTCGTATCGCCCGCTATTCGGAAAGCCCGTGGATCCCCGGCTCCTCGCGTCGTTCGGCAAGCAGATCGCCGCATTCAACGATGGACTTGCACTCTTCGATCCCCCCGTTGTGCCCTTACGAATTCCGCTCGACGGTCAACCGATGCCGGCGTACTTTCTTCCGGCGCGAGGGCGCGCGAACGGAGTGGGTCCGCTGATGATCCTAACCAACGGGTACGACGCGACCCTCACCGACATGTATTTTGCATCGGCCGTGGCGGCATCGCGGCGGGGCTACCACTGCCTTTTCTTCGATGGTCCCGGCCAAGGAGCGATGCTCTTCGAGCACGACGTTCACATTCGACCCGATTGGGAGAACGTGATCGGGCCCGTTGTCGACTTTGCTTTGCAGCTGCCCGAGGTCGATCCTAAGCGCATCGCTCTTATGGGCTGGAGCTTTGGCGGATATTTGGCGCCGCGCGCCGTCTCGGGGGAGCGCCGCATTGCCGCGTGCATTGCCGACCCCGGCTTATTGGGCGCCCCCGAGCAGTTTCGGCCGATGCTCCAACGGTTGGGTGCGCCGGCCGAAATGCTACGCGATTTCGGGAAAATCGACGACGGTATTTTAGACAAGCTGGAGCAGATGCAACAAGATGACCGGCACCTTTACTGGTCGATCACGCAGCGCGCGCTATGGGTTCACGGAGTGGATTCTTTACGGGAATACCTTACCGAAATTCAATCGTATACGCTGGCCGGCCGCGTTGAGTCGATCGCCTGTCCGACGCTGGTGACCGTGGCGGAAAGCGATCCGCTAGCCGCGACGTCGCGGGAACTTTTCGACGCCCTCCGCTCTCCCAAAACGCTGATGAGCTTTACTTCGGCCGAAGGCGCCGGCAACCACGTCGAAACCTTCAATAGATCGCTGCTGAACAGCCGGGTCTACGATTGGCTCGACGACGTGTTCGCGTAGACCGAACCTTTACCGAGTTACGGCCACGCCGTAAGCGGAACTCAGTCCGTTCTGAATCGTATTAACGTACGTGCCGGACGGATAGTCATAAATGAGCACGGCGCCGACCTCCGGGTCGGCAACGTAGAGATTTTTGAACCCCTTGTCAAACGCGAGCCGGAACGGGTCTTCGATGTTTTGAGTGATGGTTAGCGACGGCGTCGTGGACCCAGCAGGGAACACATACACGGCGGCGTTTCCAATCCCAGAGCCTTGGTCGGCAACGACGACGTTGCCCTGGCGATCCACCGCATCGCCGGCCGACCAGACGATAGGGAGGTTCAAACTCGTGCCGTTCGTCGAGCCGGGTGCGTACTCTTCAACGTCGCCGGGACCGGCGCCGTTGGCGCCGGTATTATGGGAGATGTAGAGATTGTTGGCAGCGTCGAGTGCTGCGCCTTGCGGATAGCTGATCGAGATCGTTCGTTTGGATCGCGTCTTCCCTTTGGGGAACTCGACGACTTTCTTCCCGACTAAGTCTACAACGTAGACCATGCCATTCGCGCCGATGGCGACGTTGGTGGGATAGGCGAACCCCGTGTAGAGCAGCGTATAGTTGGTGCTTCCCCGCGGATACATGGTCACGGTAAAGTTGGTCGCGTTAGTTACAAAAAGATCGCCCCTACGATCCACGGCGCAGCCTTCCGGCCCGCTAATGCCGTCAGTAATTTGACCGATCGGGCTTTGATTGGAACCGGTCGCATCGTAAATTTCGACCGCGTTCTTGAGGAAGTCCGAGACATAGACGAGAGGCTTTCCCGATTTGGCCGCCGGCGAAAGCCAGCCACCGCCGCGGCGGGCGGGATGCAACGTTCCCGCGGCCGCGTTAAGGTGCGCGGCCAACTGCGTGCCAGTCGCCGCTCCGTTTGGAAGCGGGGCAAGGTTCGTGGTAGCGGACGTTCCTCCGCAACCGGCGGCCGCAACTAAAGCCGCCACGGCACCGAATTGTAGCCATTGACGCGAGCGATGCATTGTGCGTTTACTCCTTTGGGCTTTTGGCGAGCGGCGCGGGCGGATCGAGCGCTAGACCGTTGGGTCCGTCGATTCCGTCGGTGATCGTGTCGACGAGCTTTCCGCTCGGGTAATCGTAAACATAGACCGCATTCCCGATGGAGTCACCAACGTACGCGCGCTTCCCGCTTTTGAGGAAACGAACCGGGTCGGGGTCGAGCGTGTTCTGAGCGAACGTCCGTGAGGGCTGGGTCTGCCCCGGAGGAAAGACGAGTACGCCGGGAAGGGTTTGATCCGCGGTGACGATGTCGTGGGCTCGGTCGAGGGCGATACCGCCGGGGACCTTAGTGACGATACCGAGATTCGTGCCTTGAGTGCTGCCCGGACCGTACTCAAAGATCTCTCCGTTGCTGAAGTTCGAAGTATAGGTCGTTACAAAGACGTTACCCGCGGCGTCGACGGCGACGTCGATCGGATAGGGAAGGTTGGCTATCTTGAGGCTCGCCGTGTTGACGCCTTGCGGAAATACCTCTAAAGACGCCGGCTGCAGACTCGTCACGTAGACGTTCTGTTCTGCATCGACGGCGACGCCTGCCGGAGCACCGAGCCCCGAGTTGTACGTAAAGCTGGGATGAAGCCCGTCGCGTGGATACTCCGTTACGTTGTTGCTGTTGGTGTTGGTTATATAGAGGTTGCCCTTGCGGTCGACCGCGGCGCCCTCGGGCGTCTTGATGCCGTCGGTAATCTGTCCGATCGGCGCTTGATTCTGCCCTTTGGTGCAGTAGATGTCGACGTAGTTGAGCCGATAGCTCGAAACGTACAGACGCGAGCGGCAGTGCTTAGCTCCGGGCGCAAGCCAACCTGTCCGGGGAACGAGCGACGGAGAGGCCGGTGCCGATAGCTGCGGCGTAGTCGCTCCCGTGCATCCGGCGAACGCGAGCAACGCGCACGGTGTGATAAATCTGCTCCAAGGTAACATAGGTCAACTACTCGATTTTCGCAGCCGGCCTTCCTGCCGCACAACCGCCGCATACTTGGTCATTCTAGAAACGAGCGTGCGCGGCAGCGGCGAGTCGTAAGGAAATTGGACGGATCCTTTTGCAGTCTTGTATCTCGTTAGCTGATTGGCAAACTTAGCAATCGTCGCGGAACCGGGATAGAAGCCGACGTGCTTTTTAAAGGCCGCAAACCACACGAGCTTCTTCCCGTCGATCTCGAAGGCGGGAAGGCCATAAGAGATTGTTTCGGTCGCGTTGGGGAGTGCTGCGGCGATGGTCTCCCGGATTTCGTCGAGGCTGCTTCGCGCGCCGGCGGCAAGGGAAGAAGCGTATTCCCGGTAGTTTTTAGGTGCGGTCATCGTCGGGTCAGTAATTCGCGGGCTTCGTCGTCCATACCATCGTCGAGATAAGCCAAGTGCTTCCCGTTTTGTGGAACGTGTACGTCAACGTTCCCGGCTCCGCGAGCGGTTTGCCGGGCGTAGTTGCGGTAATCGTCATGGATTGCACGAGGTAAGCGTCGGTTGGCGACTGCTTGAACTCGCCCGTACGGATGTTCGTTGCCTGTAAGTGCACCAGCCGAGCTTTCTGCACAATTTTTTGGACGACGTGCCACCAAGCGACTCCGGCACCGGCTCCCCGCCAAGCGAACGGTGGGTTCTCGTCGACCACGACCGCGTCGTCGGTAAAGAGTCCGGCGAGCGCCGAGGGGTCGTCCGTGTTCGAAGCGTGGATGACGGCGCTCGAGAGCTTTGAGATCTCCGGCGGCGGCGAGCTTGGGGCCGCTGTGGAGATGACCGGTGCGAGTGTCATAACGAGGAGTGCAGCGATCGTTCGAAATTGCATAAGACCTCCGTTACGACGGACGTTGGCAAACAACCCGGCATTGCCTCGGCGTCGCTTAGTGCGGACTCGGGCAGGCCCCGTAGACACGCCTACGAAGCCCTCTAAGAGTGAAGTCGATATCGGTGAGCGAGCTAACGCAGTTTCTGGGCGGCGACGCAGCGCCGTTCTTGCTCGACGTCCGAGAACCGGAAGAAATGGCCGACGGTTTGATCGCCGGCTCCGTCAACATCCCTCTGGAGGACGTCGAACATCGGCTGGGCGAGCTGCCCAAGGATCGCGATATCGTCGTAATCTGCCATCTCGGCGCTCGAAGCGCCTATATAACCAAGAAGCTCAACGCGCTCGGGTACGACCGCGCGATGAACCTCCTCGGCGGAATGGAGGCGTGGCTCGAAGAGTCGCCGCGATAACGCTACTTGCCGGGCTTCTGCCCCGGAGCTAGGGCCACGCCTTCCAATTCGTCGGCGGACCCGAAGGTAAACGAACTCGCCAGCGTCCCGGCCTTATAGTTAAAGAGGTCGACGGCAAAATTGGCCGGATCGGCCATGTAGAGCGTAGCGTCCTTCTTGTCGAGCGCGAGCTTTGAGGGCTGTTCGTAATGCACCGAAATCGTGCGGAAGGGCGTCGTCGCGCCGCGCTTATAAATGTCGATCACCTGGCCGTAGACGTCGCCCACCAACAGGTGGCCGTGCAAATCAATGGCGATGCCCTGTGCAAGACCGACCGAAATGCCGAGGTCGGTGCAGGTCGTTGCCAGCGGCTTACAAACCGCTACGTGTCCGGCCGACGAGGCGTTATACGTGACGTAGAGGTCGTTGTTCTTTGCATTAACCGCGTCGACCGGATGGCTGATCGTTACGGTTGCGTCGGGCGAAGTGCTACCCGGCTTGAACTCGAGGATTTGGCCCGCCGAACTGTCCATTACATAGACGATTCCTGTGGAATCAACGGAGACGTCGAGTGGTCGAGAGATATTCGTCGATAAAGTAACGCTGGGGTCCGTGGATCCTAGCGTGTACTCGGTCACCGTGTTGTTGCCTTCGTTGGCAACGTAGAGGGTCCCCGATTTATCGACCGCGTTGCCTTGCGGCTGATCGATTCCGTTGACGATCTCGCCGACGGGCCCCGCGCCGGTAGCACCCTGCTTATAAATGAGCACGATGCTTGCGGTGTAATCGGTGACGTAGAGCAGCTTCATTTTTTTTGCCAACGGCGAGATCCAGCCGTGACGCGCGGTGGCATTGCCGGATGCCGGCAGGGCCGGCGTACCCCGCGATGTTCCGCCGGAGCAACCGGACAACAGTAGTGCGGCGCACGCGCCGGTACAAAACAACTTCGCGCGGTCAGTCATTGCTGCGTTCTCCCGTCACTTTAGTAGGCGCCGATGCCGTTGGGCGTTCCCCAACCGGTCGGTCCGTCGTAGCCGGTCTCCCCGGTGCAGAGATAGGCGGGCGAGCACGAGCCGTCCGCGCCCGTCGTAACGTCGTATACATACTGATGATTTTTCGTCTGATAGAACGACTGCGCCGCATTGAGTTGCGACGCGTTGCCGGCAAGCGCAAAGACGGCCGCATTGAGCGGCGAACCGACGCTCGTTCCGCCGAGCTCGATCCAGCCCGACTGCTGATAGCTGTCGTAGACGGCGACACCGGTGGCCGGGTCGCCGACGGCCGCGATGTCGTTGGCGGTGCGGTACTTGCAACCCGTATCGGTCTGCCATGAGGGCTTGGGAAACTTCGAGCAACCGCTGCCGGAGCCGCGCCACACCGTTTCGGTCCAGCCGCGGCTACCGCCGCTTCGGGATAAGCTCGTTCCACCGACTGCCACGACCGTGGGGAAAACGGCCGGCTGTTGGTCGTGATGTCCGTAGTAACCGTCGTCGCCGCCACTGGCAACGATCATCACGCCGGCGTGGTCGTAGTCGCGCGGATCGGCAGCGTGGCCGACCGCGCCGTAGCTGTTGCTGACGATCTTCGCGCCGAGTTTAACCGCTTCGTCGACCGATTTTCCAACGTCGTGCCACGTGCTGCGGTTCGCTTCGAT
>CAZMPP010000002.1:15598-33082 GCA_964568035.1 uncultured bacterium | reverse complement strand
GTCGTTCCCGCGTTGCATCCGGTCGTTTACGTCGACGCGCTTAGCGCGCGTAACAGCCGTCCAGGAAACTCCACAGGGCATCGCACGCTTTACGAGTGGCGGCCAGCACTTCGGCTTTTCTCTCGGGCGTGTCGGCAGCGCGTTCGATCAAGCTCCATTCGGCGCCCGAGTGAATCACGTCGGCCTCTTCGTGCACCGTGAAGAACTCGTAGTCGGCCGGATCGTTCATACCGTAGAAGCGCTGCAGGCCGTCGATCTTGACCGCGGCAATCGCCGGAACTTGCGACTCGAAGGCGTGGAGCGCGGCCAGTCCGGCATAGTAGGGGCGATTACGGCAGAGGTCGCGGAAGGTTTCGATCAGTTGCCGGGTTGCCGGGAGGGGAGCCGCCGCCGCGAGGTCTTCTTCCGAGAGGCCGAGAGCCGCCGCGAAGCGCTTCCAGAGCGCCGGATGGTTTTGCGGTCCCATTTCCTCGTCGACGAGGTTCTGCAGAATCGTCTGGCGAGGGCCGAGATCGCTGCGGCCGTCGCTCGCAAAATGCGGCGTGTTGGAGTGGACGGCGCTCAGGTAGGTCGGCTCGGCCAGCACGTGATGCAGGTATTGACCCGCGTACTGCTTGAGCTGGTCGATCGAAAGCGTCCCCTCGGTCCAAGCCACGTAGAACGGATGGGTCAGCAGGTGGCGCTCGTCAATGACGTCGTGCACCTGCGCTGCGAACGTTTTTTCTGCAATAATTTCCATGGGCGGCGGATTTACGCGCTGGCGGCGCAACTCCTGGGGCCCGCCTGCATCAACGAAGCATCAAATTCGCATCGCCTGAGAAACACGCGCCGTAGTGCGATGTAGACTCCAATTACGTGCGGTATTTGTTCATCGTCTGCATCGTCGTGTGCGCATGGATCCTGGTCGGCGCCCCGGCGATGGCCTCGGTCTCGCAGAGCTTCACCTTTACGGTGGCCCGCGCGCCGCATCCGCTCCCCCTCGACCCCACCCTGGCCGACCCGGCGTGGGCGGCGGGCCGCGTGCCGGCGGGTAACGGCCCGTGGATTAACGTCACGACGCGCTCTCCCGCGACGTACCCCACGACCGCCTATGTACTTTATGACGACCGTAATCTCTACATCGGCTTTAAGGCGGAACAGGCGGGTACGCCGATCACGGCCGCCCAGACCACCAACGACGTCGGTTTCGGACTCGACGACTTCGCGGGAATCGGCGTCGACACCAGCGGCTCGGGGAGCCAAGCCTATTATTTTGAGACGACCCCGCGCGGAATACGTTATCAGCAGGCCAACGAGAACGTACGATTCCGGCCGCGCTGGAGCGCTGCCGGCCGGATCGACGGGGGCACGTGGAGCGCGGTGATGATCGTTCCCCTCGACGTTTTGCGCGTTCCGCGCGGCGGGCCGCAGTTGTGGCGCTTCCAATTCGTGCGCGGCGTCGCCGCGCGCGGCGAGCATCTCTCGTGGGTCTGGGACACGATCATGGGAGACTCACCTTCGGGAACGTGGCCGACCTTCGCCGACACGCGCTTCTGGGCGGGAGGTCAACTCGTCTTGGCCGCATCGGCCGCAGCGAAGCCGAAACCGCGCGCCGATATTTATGGTTTGGCCAGCATCGGCCAGGATCGCAATCTCTTCCAGCAGGCCAACGGCACGTTCTTACCGATGAACGTCCGTTCGTTTGGCGGCGACGTCAGCTATCCGATCACGCCTACGGTTCGTTTCGTCGGTACGCTCAACCCGGATTTCTCCAACGTGGAAATCGATCAGCAAACCATCGTGCCTCAGGAGTTCCAGAGGCAGCTTATCGAGTACCGGCCCTTCTTCGCCCAAGGCGCTAATTTCATCAACGCCAGCACGCCGCCGCGTACGCCCAGCGGCAGTTATACTACGGCGAGCAACCTGGTTTTTTACTCGCCTTCGGTTGGGCCGTTCGACAGCGGAGCCAAAGTGGAAGGAACCTGGGGCGATCAGAGTTTCGGCGCGCTGACCTTCCACGGGTACGACGAGACGTCGAACAACACGTTCAGCGATCAAGCCTACGGATTTCAGCACACCGTGCCCGGCGGCTCTTTCATCTACTGGAGCGATGGCGTCATCGCCAACCACAGCATCTCCGGATCGGATACGACGATCGAAAACGGAGTGGAGGCCAGGGACTCAAAGAACGGCATGATCTACTTCGCCGACTACTCCTTCGAAAGTGGCTCGTGGGTGCCGCAGGGTCATGCCGACTTCTCCCAGTTCTTCATCGACCGGCACAAGGACAATCTGGAGTTTAACCTCGGCTACCTGGACGTCTCGCCGAACTACGACCCAATTGACGGTTACACCGCAAACTCCGATATTCGCGGCCCACAGTTCTACTTCAATTTCAACGGCGCGTCGCCCGCGATCAAAAACTACGGAGCGTTCGTCGGACTCGACCGCTATCTCGACGACTCGGGTGCAGTGCACCAGGCCGACACACAGCTCTTCTTCAATGCGACGTTCGAGAATCAGTTCTCGATCAACGGCATCGGTGAAGCGGTCGGGCAACTGCGCAGCTACTCGATTCCCGAGGGCCCCGGCTGCAGCGGACCAATTCTGTTCGTCTCGTCGTTCACCGGCTACCCGTGCTATCTCGACGGTTTCACGCAGCCGTTCAATCTCTACCAGATTCCAATCGGCTATCGCGACGGCACGCCTTCGCCCATCGACGCCAGCTACTCGTGGGGGCCGTTCGGTGACAACTACGTACATCTGTTCACGATTTCGACCAGCCGCCAGCTGACGCGACGATTGAGCTTGGGGCTGGAGTACGATGGAACCTACGAGCGCGCTTTCTCCGACGGCGTGCTCGATTCGCAATGGCTGCGCCGCATCTCTTTGGGTTATAACATCAGCAGCGAGAGCGCGCTGACCTTCGAGCTGCGCGACATCAACGGTTACGGCGGCTTCGCAACGCAGATCGGCAATAATCTCGCCGTGGCATTCCATCAGCGCTTCTCGAGCGGCAACGAACTTTACGTAAACTTCGGCAGCCCCGCCGCGGGCGCGACCCTCAATCGCCTGATCGTGAAGTTCGTCCTCCACGCGGGCGCCGACGCCGGAACGTAGAGCCTTCCGAGCCCCGTCCCTGGCGGATGCACGGTGCCCTTGAAAGAAACCAGGGTGCATGCATCTCGGCGCGGAGTTTCGCGCGATTGCCGATGCCATGCCGCAGCTCGTCTGGACGGCACGGCCCGACGGCGCCATCGAATACTTCAACCGCCGCTGGATCGACTATACCGGCGTAGACCTCGACGAGCTCGAGAGCCGCGGCGAGGATGCCGGGGTGCTCCACCCCGACGACGTCGCTGAGACGTGGCGGCGATGGCGGGCCGTGCTCGAATCCAAAGAGCCTTACGAACAGGAGTATCGCCTTCGCGCCATCGACGGCAGCTATCGCTGGTTCCTCTCACGTGCGGTACCGATCTTCGACGATAAGGGAAGCCTGGTTCGGTGGATTGGAACCGCCACGGACATCGATGAGCAGCAGCGCGCCCGCGAGAGCCTGAAGTTCATGGTCGAGGTCGGCAACGCGCTCGCGACGACGCTCGACGTCGACGCGATCTGCGACTCGCTAGCTCGATTGGCGATCGGCCACCTCGCCGACTGGTGTTTCGTCACGGTCGCTCGCGATGGTTCGGTGACCACGCCGGTCATCGCCCATCGCAACGAAGAGCTCCGGCATAACGTCGAGGCCTATCGCGATCGCTACCCGGTCTGCTTGGGAGAGGCGCTCGCGCGCGCCGTCGAGCGCGACGAATCGCTCCTCCTGGAGCGCGTCCCGGCGGAGCTCGTCGATGCTGCGGCGCCCGACGAAGAGAGCCGGCGCGTGCTGCGCACCCTGCGAATCCATTCCCTCATGGTGGTGCCGCTCGCTGCAGCAGACGGCATGATTTACGGCGCGATGACGTTGGTTTCGTCCGAATCGGGTCGCAAGTACGACCGCTCCGATCTCACCGTTGCCAAAGCCGTGGCCGGCCGAGCCGCAATGGCGATTCAGAACGCCAACGTCTTCGAAAGTCAAAAGCGGGCGGCCGAACAGATGCGTTTGAGCGGACGCGTCAACGCTATGCTTTTTGAGTCCGCCGATCCGTGGCAAACGATGGAACGCGTCGCGGAAATCGTCGCCACGGAAATTGCCGATGCCTGCGCCGTACTGCGCCTTCGCGGCGATACGGTGCGGACCGAGATTATCGCGCATCGCGATCCCGCCACCAACGCGGCGATCGCCGGGCTGCGTGGCCGGCGCACGATGCGCCTCAATGCCGAGCTCGAGTTAGCCAATCAGCTCAAGGCGCACCGGACGATCGTGCTGGCCGACCGCGGGGCCGCCCACATGAAAGAGCGAGTCTGGCCGTATCTCGCCGCCGAAGTCGATGCGCTCGATTCTAAAGCGAGCGTCATCGTCCCGTGGCAATCCGGATCGTCGACCTATGGAGCGCTGGTCGCGCACTATTCGACCGAAGAGTTCGATCCGCGCGACATCCCGCTGTTGGAAGAGATCGCCGCGCGCGCTTCAGTCGCGATCGAGCACGCGGAAACACTCGAGCGCGAGCGACGCATCGCGACGACGCTGCAGCAAGCGTCGCTGCCGTCGCTCATACCGCAGCCGCAGGGGTTGCGTTTCGACGCGGTTTACGCTCCCGCCGGCGACGAAGCGGAAGTCGGCGGGGATTGGTACGACGCCATAGAGCTCGACGACGGCTCGGTCGTGGTGAGCGTCGGCGACGTCACCGGTCGCGGGATTCAAGCCGCCGCAATCATGAGCAAGGTCCGTCACGCCATGGGGATGGCGCCGCTGCACGAAACCAATCCTACCAAAATCCTCGATGCCGCCGGCTGGTTTCTCGGTAAACGCTACCCCGAGGCGATCGTCACGGCGTTCGTCGCAGTAATCGCTCCCGACCGGCGCACGCTGCGCTTCGCAACGGCCGGCCATCCGATGCCGATTCTGCGGCGCCACGGACAGCTTATCGAACTCCAAGCATCGGGTTTGCCCTTAGGCTTGCGACAACTAGCCCCGCCGGAGCCGAGCGGCACGCTGGAGCTGCAAGATGGCGACGTCTTGTTGCTCTTCACCGACGGGCTGATTGAGGCGCGACGCGACTTGGCGATGGGCGAAAGCACGTTGCGAGAAGTCTTGCGCAGCGAGCTTTTTGCTGCCTCGGCAACGCCGGCGCGGCTTGTAGCCCGGTCCTGCCTTCCGCCGGCGGTTCACGACGACGTCGCGATTTTGGCCGTTTCGGTCGGGAATCCGCCGGCGTGGACCTTATACGTCGACGACGCGCGCGCGGCAGTCGATGCGCGCTCGCTTTTCGTCGAGTTTCTGCGCGGACTCGGCGTCGATGGCGATTTCGTGAACCGCGCCGAGCTCATCTTCGGCGAGCTCTTGAGTAACGTCGTTCGGCACGCGCCGGGTCCGGTGGAGATCTCGGTCGACCGCAACGACGACGCGATCGTGCTGCACGTCATCGATTCGGGTCAGCCGCTGCCGGAAACGGAGCGCCACCTGCCGGAAGACGTGCTGAGCGAACGCGGGCGCGGGCTTTTCATCGTAGGCGAACTGGCGTCCAGGGTACGCATCGAGCACGTTCGCAACTGCGGCAATCACCTCAGCGTCGCGATGTCGCTTACCCCGTGAGCCAATACGTCTTGCAGGACGCGCGGATCGGCCGCGTCCGGCCGGCTGAAGTATAGCCGCGCGCTTGCCGCTGCTCCGTACGCCGTTGCGCGGTTAACGGCGTGGGGATCGACTTTCGGTACGACGGCCTCGTACGGACGCACGTTGGGCGTGGCGCCGAACGCTTCATAAAGTGGGGCAGAGGTTGCGTCGTAGTACGATAGCGGCGCGAGGCCTAAGATCCGCTCGATCGTGGCCAGCACGCCGGCAGTAGAGTAATGCTCGTGGCGCAGGCCGCCGCGCGCATAGGGGCTCGCGACATAAAACGTGCTGCGCTGGTCGCTGACGTGATCGGGACCGGCTTGGGCGTCGTCTTCGACGATGAAGATCGCTGTCGATTCCCAGTACCGCGAATGCGACACCGTATCGACCAGCCGTCCCACTGCGAGATCGTTCTGCGCGACGTACGCTTGTGGCGTCGGCCGGCCCGGCGCCGTTCCGGCGGTATGGTCGTTCGGCAGCCACAGCACTTCCAGCGCGGGCAGGTCGCCGTCTTTTGTGTATTCGCGGAACTCGCGGCGCCACTCGGCGAGCCGGTCGAGATCCGAGTAGCGTAAGTTCCATCCAACGTAACGCGGATCGTAATGGCCCACCAGATGGCGATGTGTGGTGATAGGCGGTAGGTGCGGGGAGAGCTCGACGACGCCCTCGCCATAGTTGCGGTAAGTAATGTGCGCGTTCGCGGCGGCATCCCAGAGATAGCCGCCACGCGGCACGTTCGGTCCCACGCCGAAGTCGTAATCGTAGGCCTCGCGCCGGTCGCCGTACGTCGCCGGCCAAAAACGTTCGGTGTAGTCGTTGGCGATTGCAGCGTCGCTCCAATTATGGCCGTCGGCGCTCACCTCCGCGTCCACATACGCGTCGTCGAAGACTCCGAAGCGGCGGGCGATGGCGTGCTGGTTCGGCGTGATCTTCTCCCCGAACCAGACCAGCTGCGGGTCACCGTCGGCGCCGTGCACGTCCCCCAAGACTTGGTCGTACGAGCGATTCTCCTTGATGATGTAGATCACGTGGCGGATCGGACCGCCGGGACGTACGACGGTTTGTTGCGTTGGCGCGGTCCACTGCGGCGCAGCGTTTTCTGCCAGCGGCGTCATGCCTCCACCCGCGCCATCGAGACTCGCTGCCGCGATGGCACGTACCGTCCCGTATCGCTGCTCGGCGACGTAGCCTTGTTGGCGATGCAGATAGGGATTGTATTGCGGATTGGGCCGCGTACCTTCGCCCATTCCGTCAGTGACGAAAAGCGTGCCGTCGCGAGTTACCGCGACGTCGGTTGGATACCATCCGGTCTGGGCCGTCGCCGACGCCGAAAGTTGCGGCGGCGTGAACTGCAGACGCGCCACGCCGTTAGCGCCGGCGAGCGTCACGTAGATATCTTTACCAAAAACGGTGACGGAGTCGGGCAACGTGCCCCACTGGCCGCCGAACGGTAACGCAAAGCGCGTCCGCGCGACGATTCGCTCGGTCCGCGTATCGAAGGCTTCGAGCTCGTCGTCGTCGCTCGCGGCCACCAAAAGATAGCGGCCGGTCGCATCGAGCGCCATCGCGGCGGGATGCCGGCCGACGGACGCGGTGTGCACCGAGCCGTCGGAAATTTGAACGGCGCGAAGGCTCGACTCCGCACGCGACAGGACGTAGAGTGTCGCACCGTCGTTGGAAAAGGTTACGGCCGACGGGTGCGCGCCGGAAGCAAACTGCTTCGTCACCGTGGCCGCCTTCAAATCGACCAACGCCACTTTTGAATCGTTATCCCCCGCGACCGCCGCAACGTGACCGCCGGGTCCCAGGGCGATTGCCGCCGGCCACGAGCCGCGACCGACGGCAATGCGACGAACGCTCCCGGCGTTGACGTCGACGATTTCAAGTGCGTCATCGTTGGCGCCGGCGACGGCTACGGTCGCGTCGTCGAGCCAAATCGGCCGTCCGAACGCACCTTTGAGCTTAATGTCGCGGCCGTCGTCGAGGGCTGGGACGTTGAGGACTCGCAAACCCGGAGGCCCAGCGCCCGCTTCGACCACGGCGAGCCGCCGCGCATCCGGCGAGAGTGCAATCCCTTGCGGCATCGTGCCGACGGTAACGATCGCGCCTTGCGCCGAAGAGAGACGCCAGCCCGTGGGCAGCAGCGTCTGCGAACTTTGCGTCGCCGCAAACAAGCCGGCAATGCCGGCCAGGGCGAGCGCGCGCACAACCAGTCTCACAAAAACGTGTTCCTTTGCCCGCGAGTTACCACCGAAGGCTCTGCCTAACCTTGCGCGAAGCCGCCTCAATGCTCGCTCGATGCGCCTTAGCTCTCCTCGCTCTCACCCTGCTCGGCGTGACCGTTCCGGTTACGACGACGCCGCAGCCCGACAACGCCGGACGATTAGCCGGCCGGGAGTTTCTCGTCACAACGGCGCTAGGCAGCGGTTACGCGCGATACTTCGGTACCTCTTCGCTCGAGGGCGACGCGACGGTGACGCGAGCCGTCATTATTGTGCACGGCGTGCTGCGAGACGCCGACTACTATTTCGACACCGGCGTGATTGCGGCCAACGATGCGCACGACCTCACCCAAACGCTGGTGATCGCGCCGCAGTTTGTGGAACGCAGCGAGCTCGAGGGGCACGCCGTCTCGCCCAAGACGCTCTACTGGAGCGGCAAGTGGCCCGGCGGCGCGGACGCCATCGCACCGGCCTCGATCAGCACCTACGACGTCTTCGATGCGATGCTGGCGCGGCTCTCCGATATCCACCGCTTCCCCAACCTGCGCGAGATTGCGCTCATCGGCCACTCGGCCGGCGGTCAGATCGTGCAGCGCTACGCCGTCGTCGGCAAGGCGCCCGAGCTTAATGCGGGCGCCCGCGTTTCGGTGCATCTCGTTGTTTCCAATCCGTCTTCCTATCTGTACTTCAGCGACTGGCGGCCCGTTCCGCAACGCGCCTGTGCCGATTTCAACCTCTGGCGCTACGGCCTGAGCGGCGTACCTCGCTACGTCACCGGTACCTCGGGCGAACTCGAGACCCGCTACGTGAACCGCCGCGTAACCTATTTAATGGGGATGGCCGACACCAACCCCAAGGAAGAGGACCTCGATCGCAGCTGCGGCGGGGAAGCGCAAGGTCCGTATCGCTTTGCGCGGGCCAAATATTACATCGCCTATATCGGCGGCCGGCATCCCGAGGGAACGAATCAAGACTATGCGTTCGTGCGCGGCGTGCCGCACGATAACCGGCGCATGTTCACTTCGGCTTGCGGTCTTGCCGTAATTTTTGGAAAGCCACGCACGAGCTGCGCGGCGACGGGCGCCGTCGCCGCAAACGCTCCCTAGAGCTGCACCTACTCCTCGACCAGCTCCAACATCTCCGGACGATAGCGTGCCCCGGCCGTTTGCGACGCGAGGCCGTCGAGGCGTTCGAGTTGCCCGGGCGTGAAATGCAGGTCGAGCGCGGCCACGTTCTCCTCTAAGTAGCGGACCCGCTTAGTCCCGGGGATCGGCACGACATCGTCGCCGCGAGAGGCGACCCATGCCAATGCGACCTGCGCCGGCGTCGCACCCAGCTCTCCGGCAACCTCGCGCACGACTTCAACGATGCGTTCGTTTGCGTGGGCGTTTTCGTGCGAGAAGCGCGGATTAGAGCGGCGAAAGTCGTTCTCGGTCAGCCCGCGAACGTCGAGCGCGCCGGTGAGAAATCCGCGCCCGAGCGGGCTGTATGGAACGAACCCAATTCCCAGCTCGCGAACCGCCGGCAGCACCTGCTTCTCTACGCGCCGTTCCCACAGTGAATATTCGCTCTGCAGCGCGCTGATTGGATGAACCGCATGCGCGCGGCGCAAGGTCTCGACCGACACCTCCGAGAGTCCGATGTAGCGAACCTTACCTTCCTCGACCAGTTCTTTCATTGCGCCGACCGTCTCTTCGATCGGCACCGACGGGTCGCGCCGGTGCAGGTAGTAGAGATCGATCGCGTCGATACCGAGCCGCTCGAGCGACTCGTCCGCAACGCGCTTCGCATTCTCGGGTGTGCCGTTAACGCGCCGCGTCGCATCGCCGACCGCGAAACCAAACTTGGTCGCGATCACCGCCTCGTCACGCCGGCCGCGCAGCGCGCGCCCGACCAGCCGCTCGTTGGTATGCGGCCCGTAAACTTCGGCGGTGTCGAAAAAGTTGACGCCCAGTGCCAGGGCACGGTGAATGGTGGCGACGGCTTCGTTTTCGTCTGCCGGCCCGTAGGCGAAGGTCATGCCCATGCAGCCGAGCCCGAGTTCCGAGACGACGAGACCTTGAGTGCCGAGCTTGCGCGTTTCCATCATGCCTTTAATTGAGTGCCGCGCGCGGACCCGGAGCGGTGACGAGCCGGATCATTGGTTAAGCCGGCGCGCCTTCTTTGATGGCCGAGCGCAGCCAGCTTCGCAGCTCTTCGTTATCGGCGTGCTTGTGCACCGAAACGGCATGCTGCACCGCGGCCTCGACTAACTCGTTGTCGTTGTCGGCCGAGATTGCGATCGAGCAGTTGTTTTCACTGGGATATTGACGGCAGTCGATAGACTTGCGGGCCACGAGCGTTCTCCTTGTCCGGCGCTGGGCCGCTCGCTTTCAACGTGCCGGCGCGCGGTACCTTACGCGCCGGCTCTCTTACCGCCGGCGAATCCGATGAAGTATCCGATGACCAAACCGGCGATGAGCCAAAGAAACCACGGCAAGTGCATGTAGTGGAACCTCCCTTTTCGGAACAATGCCACACAAGCGAGCGCCTACCCTGTCGCCGTGACGCCTGCCGCCGCTCGTTCGCCGGTTTCAATCGCACCGTTGACCGTACCGCCTTGGCCGTCGGTAGAGGTCGCTTCACCCGCAAAAATGAGCGTCTGCTCGAGCGGCGCTCCCAGCGTCGCCCGCGCCTCGCCGCCGCCGACGGCGACGTAACTGTACGCGCCGCACGAAAACGGATCGGCGCTCCAGTCGTGCGTCGCCGCGCCTTCGAACTCGGCGCGGGCAACGGCGGATGCACCCAGCAACTCTCCAAATTGGTCGCGCGCCCGTTCGATCAGTTCCGCTTCGCTGAATGCCTGGAGCGCGACCGCTTTGGGTCCGCCAACCCAGGCGGCAACGATACGGCTGCGCACCGGTAACTGTGTCCAGAACGCCGGAAAGGCACCCTCACTGCGAAAGAATGCGGCGTCTCGATAGCGACCGCCGTCGATCTGTTCCCAAAACGGTGTGCGAAACCAGAGCACCACCTTGACGACGTGCCCCATCTCGATATGACGTAGCGCCGTAAGTTTATCCGGCGGAAGCTCGGGTTCGAATTTAATGCCCGTCTCGTCGGCTTCGCGGCGCAGCACGCCGGCCGGCAGCGTCACGATGACGGCTGCGGCTTCGACGATGCGTGCGGTGCCGTCGGATCGCACCGCCTCAACGCGAACGCCGCCGCGGCGCCAAACAATCGTGCGCACCACGGTGCGCAAAGCAATCTCGACGCCGGCGGCGGCGCAATCGCTTTGGAGCCGAGCGACGATCGGCTCGTATCCGAAGAGCGGACGCGCGCTGGTGGAATCGACGCCGCTGGCCCACTCCGCAGCGATCGAAGTGACGCTTGCGATGGACGGATCGGCGGCTTCGAAACCCTCCACGAAAGCGCGCGCGCCGCCGGCGGCGCGGCGCGTGGTTTCGTTTGCTTCGAAGCGTTGAAGGAAGCTATCGACGCTCTCGTCCTGCGCCAGCAAACGCGCGCGATCGAAGAGGGCCGCCCACTCGAGAAAACCCTCGTCGTCGGGCGAGAGCTCGCCGTTTTGCCGGCGCCACGATTCTGCGCTAATGTCGATTGCAGCGCTCGCGGTCTCGCGCAGCAACGCCCTCGTCTCCTCCGCCGGCCCGTGAATGAACTCCGCGCCGAGTTCGGCCCGCACCGGCAAACCTTCGATCGGAAGCGAGAACGCGCGGCCGCCAACGCGATCGCGCGCTTCGAGCAGCACCACGCGCCTTCCCGATCTCGCTAGACGGCGCGATGCGGCCAGGCCGGCAGCACCGGCACCAATGACGACGACGTCGGCATCCATTTGAAAGAGTATACGGTTAAGTGCCGGCCACGGCTTCTTCGGCCGTCTTGCGGCTGCCCAGAAGGATGAGCACCACCGATGCGACGATCGCCGCCCCGCCGGTAACGATGTGCCAGGTGACCGGCTCCCGCAGGATGAGGACGCCGAGAATCACCGCGACGATCGGATTGACGTACGCATACGTCGCTACGGTGGGCGTGGGAAGGGTGCGCACGACGTAGGCGTAGGCGCTGTACCCGAGCATCGCGCCCGCGGTGATGAGCCAGAGCATTCCCCAGAGCGACTGCGCCGTTACGGTCGCGACGGTAAAGTGCGCGGCTTCACCTAGCGCCAGACCGACGGCCAGCGAGAAGAGCCCGCCCATCGTCATCTCCAACGCGGCCGTGAACGGGTGAGGTTTGCCGTCGCTGGCGTAGATCGAGCCGACGGCCCACGAAAGCGAGGCCAGGAGCAACAGCGCCGAGAGCAGTGCGTCGGAGTGCGAAGGGCTCTTGCCGACCAGTGCCACGATTCCCGCCGTTCCGACGACCATGCCGGCGATGGCGACGGCTCCCGGCATTCGACGGGCGCGCAGAGAGTCGAGCAGCACCATCCAGATTGGCGTGCTGGCAATGAGCAACGCGGAGCTGCCCGACTGCTGGCGAGTTTCGACCACGCAGAGCAGACCGTTGCCGATAACCAGCAGCAGCACCGCGGTGATTGCGATGCGCGTGAGCTGTTCTCGCGTCGGCATCGGGGGCTTTTCTTTAGTGAAGAGCCATTGCAGTGCAAAGAGCAACGAGCCGGCGATAATGTAACGGCATCCGGTCATGAAATACGGGGGAATGCTCGCGACGGCGACCCGGATGCCTAGGTACGTCGATCCCCAGACGAGGTAGACGACGAGGAGCGCGATCCACGGCAACGCCTTCCCTCTTGCGGGCATGCCCGCAAGAAGGCGTTTAAATGGTCGGTGGTTGCGTTGGCTTAGGTGTTTTCGCGAACGGTGCGCTTGGCATGATCCACGTCGGCCAGCACGCTCTCCTTCGCTTGATTGGCCATCGAGCCGGCTTTCTCCGGAACGGTCATCTCGTCGCCGGCAACGTCGCGCTTCAGCTGTTCGCCCTCCGCTGCCGAGCGATGCCCGGCCTCGGTTATCGCATCCTTAACGTTCTTCGCGGCATCCTTAATTGCGTCGAGACCTTTTTCGAGTGCATCTTTCGAACTCATGATTCACCTTTACCTCAAGTGAATCGGTGCTAAACGAAAAGCTGGTTAGACTCGCCGGACGACAAGAATTGTAGCGTCGTCGCGCATGTTATCGTCGGCATAGGCCTTGACGTCCTCAAAGAGGGCGTCGGCTAGCTCCTGCGCTCCGAGATAGCGATGCTGTACGAGTCGTTCGCGCAGGCGCTCGACGGTAAAAAGCTCGCCCCTTTCGTTCGAGGCCTCGGTCAAACCGTCGGTATAAAGAACCACGCGATCGCCGGGCTCCAGCGTCGTTCCTTGGAGCGCGTACCGAGCGCCCGGCTCAACGCCCAGCACGATGCCGTGGCGGCCCATGACTTCCACGTCGTTCGCCGCGTGTCGCAGGACGAGCGGCGGCTCGTGTCCGGCGTTAACGACCTCGAACTTCCCCGTTCCCGCGTCGATCGTGCCAAGAAGCAGCGTGATGAAGTAGTCCGTTTGCTCGAGATCCTCGAGGACCACGTCGTTCACGTGGCGCGCGATCGCAGCGAGCTCGCCGTGTCCGAGTACTTGAAGCAAGCCTCGCAACAAATAGCGCAGCATCAGTGCGTTGATCGCTGCGCCTAGCGATTTCCCCGACGCATCTCCCAAGCCGAAGAGCAGATGATCGCCGCGGCAGAAAACGTCGATATAATCGCCGCCGACCAAACGCGCCGGCTCCGCGTGGATACCCACGTCGAGCCCGTGCACTTTGGGAGCGGTGATATTGAGCAGCGCGCTCTGAATGCGCTCCGCCGCGATGTCGTATTGACGCGCGGCATCGTCGCCCACGGTGAGGGCGCCGATGGCTCTGGCGACCGATTGCCACATCGCGTTCGGCTATTTAGCGTTTGCTACGGGTTGAACGACGCGATCTCGTTGGCGTCACGCAGCGACGTCCACCAACGCGAGCCGTCATATACCAGCGAGCGCGCCTCTTCGGGCATCGCGCCGATCGACTCGAACTGCGGAGCGCTCTGCGAAACATCGAGCGTACCGAACTTGAGGTCTTCGAACTCCTCGTCGGCGGAGATCATGTAGAAGCGGCCTTCTGGGCCGAACCCGAAGCCGGCGCAGCGCGTCGGCAACGCGATTTCGCGTTCGATGGTCATGTCGGGAGCGAGCGCTAGTATTCGGTGAAAACCCATCTGTCCGAGTAACAGCGTCTCGCCCGAAGCGGCGAGGTGCGAACCGGTGAAGTCCGGACACGCCGTCTTGCTGCCGAGATCGAAGCCACCGTCCGGCGTGAGCCGGTAGAGAAAACGGTCCTCTTCTTCACCATGCGCGATGACGGCGCGCATCTCGCTTCCGACTACGGTTAGGCCGTAGGGTCGTCCCGGCGCTTCGATTTCCTGTCGCACGTTCCATGACTGCGGATCGATGGCGTATACGTGATGTGTGTCCCACGAGCCCACCCACAGCAAGCCGTTCAGAAAGGCCAACGGGTGGGGACGCGATGCCGGCGCGGGGTGCCGGTCGAGTTTTTCCGTGATTTGCATGCCCGCAAAAAGGCCGGCATGCGGCCGAAGGTTGCGCTAGGCAACACTCTCGAAACGGCGGTGAATCGCACCCTCGCTCGAGCTTAGGGGCGAGCCCTCCCTGCCGCGGCGCGCGGCAACGATCTCGGCGAGGATCGAAAGAGCGGTTTCGGCCACGGTCGTACCGCCGATGTCGAGGCCCGCGGGTCCGTGGATACGCGCGAGCGTCACATCGTCGAAGCCTTCTTCGCTCAGCGAGGCGCGGCGCGCCGCTTGCGAGCGGCGGCTTCCTAACAGCCCGACGTACGGGGCCGCTGAGCGCAGCGCGCATCGCAATCCGGGAAGATCGAACTTCGGATCGTGTGAAAGCACCACGACCGGCGTTCGTGCCGAGAGCGCCGCGGGCAGATACTCGTCCGGCCACGTGGAGACGATTTCGTGGGCGTCGGGGATGCGTTCTTTGGTAGCGAAGGCCGGACGCGGATCGACGACGATCACGTTGTAGTCGAGCCGCCGGCCGAGCCGCGCCAACTCGGACGCAAGCGTCGTGGCGCCGACTAGAATCAAACGGTCCTTCGGTGCGAAACGATGCTCGAAGGCAACGCGGGCACCGTTCTCGTCCTCATACGTAAAACGCACCGCGGCTTCGCGCTCGCCGGCTGCAATGGCGGCTGCTTCGCCGGCAAAGTCGCGCTCGGGCCGCCAGGCGACTAGCTGCATCACCGCTCCGCACGCCGTTCCGCCGAGCAGCGGCTCGTCGCTGGTGAGATTGATCTCGATGCGTCTCGTTTCGCCGTCGGCGGCGGTCTCGAGACATGCGTCGACGATCTCGCCTTCATAACAGCCCGCGCCGATGTTGCCGACGATGCGGCCGCCCGCATCCACCGCAATCGTCGTTCCGATCGGAGCCGGCGCCGCTTCCCGCAGCGCGACCAGCGTCCCCAAGGCGAACGTACGCCGCTCGCCAAGCCAGCCGGCCGTGGTGACGAAAACTTCACGCACGCCGTTGCGATTCGACGGCAGAAGCGCGGGTCCCGGGTTGTTAGGCCCTAACGATTTTGAAATCGAAACACGTATACGATTCGTGGCGCACGTGGATTTCGGCGACGCGTTCGTCTTCAAAAAACGCGCGGCATAATCGGAAGCGGTTCCCGGGAGAGCCACTACTGAGTTGACGATCTCACCGCTATGCCCATAGGCGCGCAGGACGAGCCGGCGCTCTGCGAGGTCGGCTGGAAAAGTTCGGTCTCGGCATATGGGCGGCATTCGCGGGCATGGATGAAGACGGTCCGATCTCGGCATACGGACCGAGATCGGGCGACGGCTGGTACGAAAGCAGAATTAATTTCTCCGGCTCGCGCGAAATTTCCAAGCAGGAACGGCACGGCGCGGCCTCGGTCGTCGCCTTGAGCCGGTGGTCAAAGCGGTCCCGCAGCGTCGCGCGAGCTTCGGAGGCGATCTCATCGGGAATCGGCAGATATCGCATGTCAAAAGCGTAGCGGATGGTCGCCGGCGGGTGCCATCCGAATCTTGCTCAAAAGTAACCGGCATGGGGACTATAAAGCTTGCACTGACAATGCTAGGCTCGGGAGACCTAGAGCGTACCGTCGCGTTTTACCGCGACGTGCTGGGGCTGACCGTCACCGGGCGCGTTGAGAACTTCGTCTTCTTCGATACCGGGGCGACGACGCTGGTCGTAACCGGCGTTCTCGAGGCGGCGGGTTCGGGGCCGGCAACGCACGAGTGCGTCTTCGGCGTCGAGAGCGTGACCGCGGCCTACGAATCACTGAAAGACCGAATCGATTTCGCCAACGAGCCTCGCGCCATCAGCGGCGACAGCTGGGCCGTAAACTTCCGCGACCCCGACGGCCATCAGTGCTCGTTCTATGGGCCACGATAAGACGCAGCCGTCCGGGCTGCTGCTAGCGCCGTACTCCGGCGAACTTCAGGCGCTCGATCCGGCCGCAGAAGCGGAAATCCGCGCGCGCATGCGCTCCATACCGATCTTCACCAGCCTCGGGTTTTCGGGCGAACGGCTCGGCGCGGGATCGTTCGAGTGCACCGTCGCGCGCAACAGAGCGTTCGATGGAATCTTCGATTCGTTTCACGGCGGTCTGCTGATGACGGCGGCGGACTCGGCTGCGGCGATCGTCGCGCTCACGTTGTGGGGCGCCGACAGCCGCATAACCACGACCGAAATGAGCATCCGCTTCTTAGCGCCGGCGCGCAGCGACGTCAAACTCTTCGCGCAGGCGATCAAAGCCGGGCGAACCCTGGTCCCGGTCGTCGCTAATCTGTGGCGTGACGACGGTGCACTGTGCGCCGTCGCGCAAGTCACGTATATGAGGCTGGTATAAGCCGCTTAGTTTCCCGAAGCGCTCGCGTGGAATTCGCGAAAACCGTAGTTTGCGTCTAACCCCGTGGCACCTTGCAGGAAGAATCCGATGCCGGGGCTTCCGGTTATAAAAGGCGCGCTGCGATCGGTTACCGCGAGTATCTGCTCGCCGTTCTTGTAGACCGTTATCGTCGCGACGTTCCTGCCGCTGACGGTCGCCTTCAAATCGTCGCCGTCGCTGCAGCCGATGCCGGCGCCGTCGAGCTCGGTGAAGCTCGCCAACGGGCCGTTCCAACGGACGACCTGCGCGTAGGGATCGCGCGTATTGACGCTGCAGTTGATCTCGTATCCCGTGATGCTCTGCGCGACGATGGTGGTGCGCACGCGCAACTCGACCTCTTCAAAGACTCCGTATTGATTCGAGGGATTGGGAACCGCCAGCGTTGCCCGAACGGATTGCGTGCGGCCCCAGCGGCCGGCGAGCACCGCCGTTGAGTCGGCATAGTTATATGGATAGTACGCGTCGCCGGGCATCGTGCCGAAAGCCATATGCCGTTTTGTCCGTACGTCGGTCCAGTCGACGCCGTCCACGCCCCCGTTGAGCCATTTGCCACCTTCGGAGATGGGGTTTTCAGTCAGCGGAAAGCGCGTGCTATAGCTGCGATGGGCCTTCGCCGGTTCGTCTGCGACCGCGGCGGAGCGAAGCGCGACGGCCTGGC
>CAZMPP010000002.1:0-15588 GCA_964568035.1 uncultured bacterium | reverse complement strand
CTGGCGCGGTACCGAGCCCGTCGCACTGCAAGCGGCGATCGTTAGCGAGAGCGCGGCCAGCAAAAAGCTGCGCGTTAAAAATCCCCTTTAACCGTTTGCGAACTCCAGCCTTCACCGAGAGTCCCGTGCTGCAGCATCGCCCGTAGTGCGCTTAGGCTCGCGATCGGCTTCGATCCTCGGACGTTCCAGACGGCCGTCCAGCCTTTCGAGCCAAGCGAAAGCCCGAGGATCTCGTAAAAGTGCGCGATGCCGCCGCGCTCGTAGTGAATCAGGCACAGTTCGGCATCACAGGCGGCAAAGATCAAACGGCGCCCGGGCGCGCCGGGAACGGGAACGTCGGTTGAGCTGAATTTCCCGCCGGGTTCGGCCATCGCCCACCCCTGCGCCGACGTGCCGTCGACCGCGAACTTACCGTCGCGAATCGGGGCGGGGAGCGCCGCGAAACGATCGATCTCTTTGAGATTGGGAAGCTGTGCCATCACGACGTGCGGCGCCGGCGTCGTCGATTGCGCCGCGGTGCCAAGTGGCGCGGTGAGCACGATTGCGACAAGCAGAGCAGTCACGGCGGGCTGCCGAAGCTCCATGGCGGCGCGGTTCGCGTCGCACCGGAAAATACCCCCGGCATCGAGAATCACGCCGCGATGAAAAGCTCGACGATTCGAACGATCCTTCGCGACGCGATCGTTGCCACTGCGCTCGTCGCGACCACTGCCGCAGCAACGGCGCCGCCGGCAACGACCAAAGCCGCGTCAATGGATCTGTTCGCGCGCGCGACCAACCCGAATCCGACGCTCAACTCGTACACCGCATCGGCGCAGCTGTCCGCCCTGCTTCATGCGATTATCCCAATCCACAAAACGTTCAGCGGCACCGTTTACTACCTGCGGCCAACGCGCAAGATCGAGTTTCAGAACGTGCCCGGCCCGTTGAGCCAATTCAAAGAGCTGGCACAGACGACGCCGAGCTACGAACAGGCGATGCAGGATTACGCAATTACGCCGGAGACCGACGACGGACACATTTCGACCTACTCGCTGGTTCCAAAGAAACCCGGTGGACGCGTCAAGAGCATCACCATTACGATAACCGACCAAACGGCGCTGCTAAAAAGCGCGCATTGGTTTTATACCAACAACGGTAATCTGCTCTTCTCGCAACACTATCATCAGGTCGGCAACTTCCATTTGCCCTGGAAAGCGACGATCTCGGCGCGCTTTCCCGGTTACAGCGTCGACGGGGACCTAACTTTTTCCAAATACCAGCTCAACGCGACGGTGCCGCCTTCGGTCTTCGCCTCGCCCAGCGCCTCACCGAAGCCCTAGCCAGGGGACCGTACACTTGCCGACCAATACCCGTTGCTCTTAGGGCTATTCGGGAGAAACGCGTATGGCAGATCAGAAGCTCCCGGTCGCAGTTGCCGCTACCGTCGCCATCCTCGGTGCAATTGCCGGCGTGCTGCAATTCCTTCCCGCGACGACGACGCAAATCATCGACGTCGTCAATCGTCAGAAGTCGAGCTTCGACGACGGCATGCAGCAGCTCGAGACCGGATTGAAGGCGCCCAAGCCGGCGGTTTTGGCGTTGCGGACGAGCGCTGCCGAAGCCTACCGTCGAGCCGGTCAGGCCTGGTTCGGGCGCGCGACCAACTGGAAGTGTCAAGTCGTCGACCTCTTCTACAACGAGATGGATCCGATTCTGACCGAAGCGATGCCGCTGGCCGCGTATTCCGACTACGAAGCTGCAAAGCTCGCTCCGTGCGACGCTCACGTATTTACCGTCGCCACGCTCGACTGGAACACGTTTCTGACGCTCAGAGCGCAAAGCGACGGCTCGACGCAACGGCTCGAGGCCATACGGCACGTCGTCGCGCAGGGAACGAAAGCGCAAGTCGTGGGGTGGGCCTATCTGGGAGAGTTAGACTCCAAAGGGCACTACACCATTAAGTACATCCACGAGCCGGCGGCGAACGTGGGAGATACGGTGACGACCGCATCGGAAGCAACGGCCGACGGCGTCATGCTGCATCTGTTTCCGCCCGCGCCGGAAGACAGCGCGGCGCGAACGAGCATCGGCGGCATCGCGGGCTTTTTACCCGACGGTTCCAAGATGACGATTCTCAAAGTCGGGCGTCTGCCGGAGCACCGGATCGGAGAACCCGACGCCTATCTGGCCTTTGCCGAAGCGCGCGTCGTGAGCGTCGAACCGTTGTTGGCGTCGGCATTCCATCGCGAGCGCCGATTCTTGCAGCTGGCCGGCCGCGTCCGCGACGACGCTGCGCTGGCGGCGTCTTCGGTGACGTGTCCGGCGTACCAGCAGCACAACAGCGTACACGGGCAGGGACAGCTCTGGGTCTTTGCCGGTGAGACCGACAACTCCAACGCCAACTCGTTTATGGCCGGCACGACGCGTTTGAATACGAGCTGCATCCCTCGCGACGGCCAAGTCGTCCGGGCGGCGCGCGACATGCGAGTCTTTATCGGGCCCGATCCGCATTGGCCGGGAGTCCGGCCGCAAGGCGGAGTCGTTGCCGCCGGCACCGACATTCGCATCGTCGGCGACGTGGCCGGATATCCGTTCGATGCCACCGCAAACGCAAACTTCTGCAGCGCGATTCCGGTGCCGCAGCGTGTCCTGGTGCCGATACCAGCCGGGCACCAAAAACGCTACTGCGTCTATCTGCCGTTTAGTCCGGCCTAGGGGGAACGCGGCCCGGCAGTGAGGGGAACGGTCGCCAGTTCGCCGCCGCCCGCGCCGCGGCATCGAGATCCGGCGACCACGTATAGAGCGCGTACTCGTTGTCGGGATTGCGATTGAGCGTAACCCGTACGTACGTGAACTGGTTGGGTTGAATCAGACGGTTAATGTCGACCGACGGCCGGTAGATCGTCGGCTTATACTCGATGTATTGGCTGTCGCTTACGGCTTCGATGTAGACCGCGTGATGGCGCGTCCCGTCGCCGACCCACTTCGGATAGCTGACGTAGAACGAATACGAGCCGATCGCCACGTCGTTGTGGATCGGCGAGTGGTCCAAGATCGCATCGGATGAACTGAGCGAAGCCGCGATAATCGCTTGGCGTGCCGCGGTCTCGGCGTCCGTTTCCGCCGCGGGCGGAACAAAGTCGGCGTCTGCCGGCCGGTCGAGCGGCAGCGTTAGATTGCGCGGATCGCCCCCGGGAAGATCTGCTTCATCCCAAAAGGCGATCATGCAGTCGCCGATCGGGTGTGCGGCCTGATCGTGCAGCGAAAAGACGATCGTCGAGTTGGTATCGTCGGGTTTGGCTTGAGCCCACGTCGCATTTGCGTCGTGCCACTGCTGCGCCAGCGCATCGTAGCCGGCATCGGTCGTATGCAGGGCCGTTATCAGCGCCGTAAAAGCGGCATCGGCCGCCGTGCCGGCGTGCAGTATTCCGGTGTCGCTGCCGAAGTGCGAATACCCCGGCAGAATCAGATGCGGCACCGCGCGGCTCAACGTACGCGGCGTTATTAACGGCGGCTTGCAATCGGGGTTGGCTTCCAGAATCGTATAGTTCAAGTTGGCGCCGCTGATCCGAACCGTATTATCGCTTCCGCGCTCGCAGGTCGCCCAGAAAATCTCCATCGCCTTGTCGTTGCCGATGAAATCGCCGCCCATACTGAAAGCAAGAACTTGTGCGGAGAGCGGATGCACCGGATCGTTCCAGGCCGACATCCATTCGTCGTTCAGCCGCCACAGGAAGTTGCTGCCGTACTGAAGGTCGGTTAGGACGCACTTACCGACGGAAAGCACGTGCTTGAAGAGCAGTTTTTGCAGATAGCCGAGCGGCGTCTTCCCGATATCGGCCAAGCTCGATCCGTGATTCGCGCCGGCCATCGTAACGAGGCGCGCCGGAAGAACGGCTTTATCGGGCGACGGCGCCGCGGCGCGGCGATTCAGAATCCAGCGGCGCACGACCAGCGCTCCGGTGGAATGAGAGATGAAGGCCGACTCGCTCACGTTAAACCCGGTCGCCTCCAAATCGGCGACCCGCATTTCCAGGCTGACCGCTAAATCGTCGATGGTGACGAAATCGTCGAGCGAATCGAACGCCGAGAGCACGACCGTGTCAAAGCCGGCGCCGCTCAGAAGCTCGGGGTAGTTCTGATAGGCTGCCAGCGACGTTTCGCTATAACCGTGAACGAGAACGACGGACGGCATCGTCAACCTCCTGTGCGGCGCGCGGCAAGAATTGCGTCGGCCGCCTTTTCGGCAATCATGTAGGTGGCGCTGGCAATAAAGAAGCCCGGGATTTTAGGAAATGCGGAGGCGTCCACGACGCGCAAGCCCTCGACGCCGTGGACGTTGAATTCGCTCGATAGCACGCCGCCCTGCCCGGCGCTGCCGATCGGACACGTGCACGACGCGTGATGTCCCCAGGCGTTTCGTTGGATGAACTCTCGCAGCGCGTCATCGCCCTCGACCTCCGGTCCCGGCAGCTCTTCGGCGATGAGTCCGGTCTCGACGAGCGGCCTCCCCAGAGCTCGCACAAATCGGACGCCTTCGAGAAGCGCTTGCAAATCGGCATCGCCGCCTTGGGCAAAATAATTGAAGTCAATGTCTGGCGGATCGCGAGGATCGGGCGAACGCAGCCGCACCGTACCGGCGCGATTACGCGTGTGCGCTTTGAGGACGACCCACGTCATGTAATCCAAATGCCGCACGACCGTTCGCGAGAAGCCCGGATGATAGCCGTGAAAGTCGGCCAGCAGCAGCATGCAAAAGAGATCGGGAGAGCCCTGTGCGACCGAGGATCGCCGCGCCAGAGAAAGCGCCGCGCCGTTGGTCGTGTAGACGCCCGACGGCTCTTTACCGCTCCACTCGCGGTACTGGGGGTCGCCGGGTGAGAACGTCGCGTCGCGAAAAAACGGCCAAGTCTCGCAGAGCCGGTTGACGACGCCGATCTCATAGCGATCTTGCAGATTGCTGCCGACGCCGGGGAGTGCGGCTCGAACGCCGATCCCCATTTTACGCAAATGATCGGGCGGCCCGATGCCGGAGAGCATCAGCAGTTGTGGCGTGTTAAACGCGCCGCCGGCCAAGATGACTTCGTGACGCGCGGTCACTCGTTGCAGCGATCCGCCTGCCGAGTCGATCTTGCCGGCGCGGTAAAGGCCGCGGCCCTCGAGATACTCGACGCCGACGGCACGATTGCGATCGTCGAAGAGCACCTTGGTCGCCAGCGCGTTAAGCGTAATGGTCAGCCGTCCGCGCGTGCGGCGCGCAACGTCGAGCAGTCGCTCGCGCGTTCCAACGCGCCGGTGCCGCGCCGTCGTTAGCGGTACCGACCGCAAGCCGGTTGAGTTTTGCCCGACCAGCCGCCAGTCGTTCGCATCGAGCCCCGCTTCCGAAAACCAGCGCAGCTTTGCCAGCTTGTTCGGGTCCAGCTCGAACTCGCGGACGATCTCCGCAAAGAGCGGACCGAAGACTTCAAGCGCGGTCAGGGGTGATAGGCGCGGCAACTCGCTGCGAAGCCAACCGTCGAAACCGTGCCGCGACGGGTTGATTCCGATTCGGCTGAGTAGCCATTGAAGCGGCCGGTACGAGCAGCGCTCCAAGCGCTGAAAATAACGGCGCATGCGGTCGGGACGCCACGACGTATCGCCGGTTAGGTCGACAATCTCTTGCCAATCCTCGTCGTGCGGATAGACGAAGATCATCGCGTTGTGCGCCGTGCAGCCGCCCAGCGTCCCGGCTCGCGGATAGAGCACCCGTCTTTCGTCGTCCGCGTAGTGCTTAACTAAGAAATCCCATTTGATCGCCTCGTTCTCGCAGGCCAGGACGTGGAAGGCCGGCACGTCGTAATCGCACGGAAGACAGTCGGCATCGGGCCGGCCCGGATCGCCGCCGGCAAGCTCGCGCGGGTCGCCGCCGGCCTCGAGGACGATGACGCTCGCGCCGCGTTCGGCCAGACGCGCCGCAACGGTACCCCCGCCGGCGCCCGAGCCGACGACGACGTAATCATACTCCACGTTAGCGTCGCGTCACTTAGTTGAAGACTTCGTCGCCGGTCGGTTCGTAGTGGGTAACGTCGTTCATGGTTTGCCGCAGGTTGGCGAGCTCCGTATACATCCGCCAGCGCACGCGATTTTGATTCCCGAGCGGACGGTGCTCGGGGATGCAATGCCATGGCGAGTAGCGCACTACGTTGGCAAACGCCAGCTGCTCCGGCGAGTCGAACCGTTGCGTCGGGATCCGAATGGTCGCCGCCTTGACGTACGGTGACAACCTGCTCGGCCATCGCACCGCCGCGTTCTCGATCGGCATGCGATGCGCGTCGGTCTGTACTTGAATCAGAAAGTCGAGATCCACGGCTTGGTTCGCGAGCGTGTGGACCATCGCGTTGCGCAAATAGTTGTCGGGCGGCCGGAACGGCAGGCTCGGGATCCGCGAACGCGTTCGCAGCGTCGAGCGTATCGAATACTGCATCGCCTGTCCTTCGCCCAGCAGATAGGGCGTGCAACTCCAATACTGCGCTTCGAGCGGGCTGCTCTGCGTCTTGTTCCACAGGCCCTGCATCAGCGCGTCGAGCAGATGCGGACGCGTCAGGTTGCAAAAATAGAAAAACTCGGTGCTGTCGCGCAGCTCCCGCTGAAGCTGGGCGTTGCAGCTAACGTCGGGCGTGACGAACGTCGGCGTAGTAACCGACAAGAAATCCTGAGTGTTGCGCTCGTCATCGAAAATCTTCGGTCCGGCGACGCCCATGAGCTTGACCGTGCAGCTCATAAAGCCGACGTCGTCGACATCGGCCGGCCAGTCCGGCCCCGGACCGGAAAAACGGACGTAAGCCTTATACGTGCGCGGCTCGGCGAAAATGCCTTTCTTGAGCCCATCGGGCAGGTCGCCGTTTACCACGAACTCGGCTCTGACGATACCGTGCGTCTTGGTGTTGCCGGCCCGCTGATAGTTCCCCGGCGTCCAATGCGTGCGCATGTACGTGCCCATGTCAATGATGATCGAGTCCAAGTACTCCGCTTCGCCGGGCAGCGGTTTCTCCTGTGCGAGTCCGAGTCCGTCGTCGCGGCGTGCGAGGCCGATTAACCACTGCAAGATCGCCGCGCTCGGCTCCCTGAAGAGCGCGTCCCATGCGGGCCGGAAGAACGGATCGAAGCGCCGCTCGAAATGGAGCGCGGCAAGGAAGATGCCGTGGACGAATCGCTTAAAGGCGAGCCGGGTTCCGGCGTCGATGCTCAAAACGTTTTCAGGAACTCGATGAGGGCGTACTTATCTGGATCGCTCAAGCCCGGCCTCGGCGGTCCAATCTCTCCGGGCTCGCGATATCCCGTACCGAAGTAGTGCCCCCGGTTGACGACATAGTCGGGGCACTTGCTCAGCGCCAGCAATGCCGGATAGATATTTGAAAAGACCTTGCGGGCTTGCTGATCCGATGCGTTGGCCGGGAGCCGCAGCAGGTCGACGATGATCCCGGCGACGAGCTTGGCCTTATTGCGCTCGTACTCCGTCAGCTGATTGCCGCGCAGATCCTCGGAGAGCAGACGTATGTTGGAGAGTAATCCGACCGGCGTACCTGTGGGGATTGGTCCGATTGACAACTCCGAATTGGAGCCGCTCGAGAAGGCCTTGGGGACGATCTTTTGTACGGCAGCGATATTCTGCTGAACGAGGTCGGGAAGATAGCCCTTAGCGATCGTGAGGTATGAGGGTTGGGTCGTGCGGTCGATAAGTCCCGGAACTTTGGTTCCGAGCAGCGAGTCGTGAGCCCGCAGCTGCGGCCACAGCATCTGGTGGATTGAGGCTTCGAAGACGCGCATCCGGGCGTCGACCGACGGGTTCTGATCGAACGGGCCGACGCTATTGTTGAGCAGATAGGGTGCGGTCGACCATAACGCGATCAACGAAGGTACGCGCGTGTAGCCGCGGCCGCCGGCCGGCATTTCGTACTGGTGCGGCGCACCGGAGTAGGGATCGTACCACGTGATGCTGCCGACCGAGGGTAAGCTCTTATAGGATTGCGAGGAGTAGTTATCCCAGATATTGCCGGCGATGGCATTGGTCGCCAGCGGACTGCACGCATTAGTATGCAGGTACGTCACCGGGACGCGGAAGTCGGCCGATAAGTAGTTGTTCTGCAAGAAGTCCGGATCGAGAACGATGGCGCGCATCTTGCTCTTGAACTCCGGCGTCCTGGTCCACGTGAAATACCGCTTGAAGCAGTCCAGATACTGCGGGCCGGCGCAGCCGTTGGGGTCGAGACCGGTGACGGGTTGCGGAAGCTTGCTCGAATGACAGCGGGCGCAGTTCTCGGCGAAGACGATCTTACCGCGCGTGAGCTCGGCACCATCGGCAGTGAGATATTTCTTGCCGCCCGGCGCGTCGCTCAGGTGATCCAGATTCTGACTAGCGTGAATAAGGAAGAGCGCCTCGTTCAGCGTCTGGTTTTCGGTCGCTGCGTAATAGCTCGAGTTTTCGCGGGAATCTTTGATCGTGAGCGGCGAAATCGGTTTGCCGCCGACGACCGGATTGAAGTGCAGCAGCCACTCTTCGCTGTCGGTGCCGATATTGACGTAAACGCGATTGAGAGCACCCAAGACGCCGACCGAATCGGCGCCGTCTTTGAGGACGTGGGGCGTCAGCACGGTCGCCGGCGCTTGGAAGAACGTCGTAAGCGGACCCGACGCAACGAAGTCGTTGAACTGACGGTTGTCGAGTTCTCCGCCGGCGAGCGTCTCTCGTCCAAAACGCGTCGCGTCGCCGAGACGCGGCAATACGTTATAGATGGCGTTCATCGTTCGCGGATTATTGATGTTATCGGTCGAGACCAACGACGTGTCGAGCGTCCCGGGACGCCACGTTTGAAATAGCTGCGAGATGAAGTCGCTCGGCCGCCGGCGCCAGGCGAAGATCCGGTCGATCCACATATATTGCGCGCCGGTCGTCGAGCTCAGGTTCGACCACGCCGGATTATTAGGATCTGCAGGCGGATTGACCGGGCTGGGGCCGACGTGGCAGAATCCGCACGACATTCCGACGCGATACGGCTTTACGAGGTCCTTGTTCTGATAGTACGCGGGATCGCTGTAATAGCGTTGAGGATCCCACGCCTTTGCCGCTTTTTCGTCGAAGTTCGGATTGGGGAAGAGCCGAAGTCCGACGACGCCCGTGGCAAAGCCGAAGTACGAACCGAGCGGAACGGTCTTGCCGCGCGCTCCGAAGGCTACGCCCGGATATTTTGACGTATTTTCAAAGGGGTCGGAGGGACACTGCGGCGACGGGATTCGCACGTCGAGCCAGAGGCCGAAACGATCGGCATCGGGGCCGGTTGCCTTCTTGAAGCACGGCTCGTTGACGAGTCCCATCGTCTCCCAACGATTATCGCGGGTCGTCGCCAGCGAGGGATACGACGAGAGCACTTTGAGCAGATCGAGGTTGCCGAAACTGACGTTGCTGAGGTGATCCCACAAACGATCGTTTCCGCCGCTCCAAACGAGCCATGTGTTGCGCCCTTTAATCTCGTCGGGCGAGAGCGCGATGCCGCCGTCCATATCGTGGAAATAGTCTTCGTCGGCGGCGGTGAACGACGCGGCGCTGCGCCCGGCGCTCTTGGCTTCGTCAGGTGTCGTTCCCGCCTTTCCCCAGCACCCTGCCAGCAGCAGGACGAGAGCAACGATGCTCGAGGATACGATCGCTCTGTTCATTTGGCTCCTTCCGTGCCGACGCGTAAGAGATAGCGTAGGGCTCGTAAGCCCGGTAGAAAGAAGTACGCGCCGCCCGTCACCGTGACGAATCGCGGTAATCCGGCGATGCGTTGCCGCGCCGCATCTTTGCGATTAGCGACGAAGGCGTCCGTGGCGCGACCTCCGGGAGTGGGCTCGCGGTCGCCGAGCAGCGGATCGCTCTCGCCGATCAACCCGTTGAACGAATCGCTCGAAATCCAAGCGTTCTGCAAGAACTCGAACTGGCGGGCAATATTCGCGTTGAGGCAGACGAAACGCAGGCCGCGAGAAGGTTCGTCCGCCGGCGCCGGCCTCCGAGCCTCTTGCGGCGATAAGCCGGAGCCGTATTCGCGACCACGCCGCAGCACGCGGTGAAAGCGAACCGAGGACGTCAAATCGTCGTGAAAGGCGCTCTTACCAAAGCCGAGCATCGCGGCGACGACGCCGAGCGGTCCGGACGGCACGGCGGGAAAATCCGCGGTGCGCGGATTCGATCGGCGGATGTGAGCACCGAACGGACATAAGACGCCCTGCGGATCGCCCGCATAGGTAAAGTTGTTCTGCGGCGCGCCGGCCGCCGCTTTTTCGATGCCCTCGATCGGAGCCGCTGCCGGAGGCACGAGCGGATCGCCGTTGCGCCGCCGTCCGACAAAAGCGCTGGCGAGCTCGTCGGATTTCGCGAACGACCAAAATGCTCGAACGTCCTGGCGCAGATCGCGAAACACGAGATACGTGCCGTTGCGGCCGACGTCGCGCCTGCTTGAGTCTTCTTCTGCCGGGGGGAGCAGGTCGGCTGCGCCGCCCGGAGCGACCAGCGGACGTTCCGTATAGCAGTCGTACTCGTTTGCATACCCAAGCAGAAACTCTCCGGCCGCTACCAAATTACCGTAACTCGGCTTGTTGCCGCGCAACGTTCTTACGCACGCCCAGTCGATGACGGGCTGGCTGATGCCGTCGGTAAAGCCGAAGGGCTCGACTCCACCGAGATCCGACGTATCGAGGCAGGCGATCTGCATAAATGCCCCGTTCCACGGCTCGGTGCGCAGCGAAGCCGCAAAAGCGTCGACCTTTCCCGGTGCCGCAAAGAGCGCGACGAGAACGTGCGGCTCGGCGCCGGCTACGCCCCAGTCCCAGTTCGCGGGCGCGTTGGCCCCAATGTCTCCAAGTCGCCGCGAACGGCTCTCGTGGCCGGCAATGCCGGCGACAAACTCGGCGGAGAATGCGCCGACGACCTCTTCGGGCACTCCCAGCGCGCGTAGACCCGCGGCCGTAAAGGCGACGTGCAGCGCGGTTTCGGGAAGCGTCGTGGCAGTCGCCGACGTAGCGACGGGCGCGGCGCCCAGCCACTCCCGGGCGGCCTGCGCATCCGCGATGCGCAGCAGCAAATAGCGCGCTTCGGTAAGGTGCTTGTAGCCGAAGCGCACGATGCCTTGCACGTCGTCGTACTCGACCGCCGAACCGGCATTGGTTGCGTTCATAGCAGCGCCGCCCATTCGCCGGCAGCTTGGGGACTCAACGAGCTCGCTTCGAGGCCGGCGCGAATGCGCGCGTTGCGCTCGAGGTCCGCGGCCGTGAGACCCGGATGTGCATTATACCAAACGTTGGTATAAAACTGGTGGCGGTGGAGAAAGTTCTTGAACTTTTGCTCGTCCTTGCAGCCGTCGCTCACGAGCCAGCGCGTTTTGGGGTAGCCGATGCCGTTGCTGAAGACGAAGTTGAGTCCGAATCCGGCTTTGTTGATGAAGTCGTCCATGTAGCTCTCGAGGCTGCCGTCGTAGTTGCTCATGAATACGAGGCGGCGCTTCTGGTCGATCCAGGCCCAGCGGGCAAAGTGGATCGTTCGCACGCGCGCCAGGCGTCCGGCGCCGTAAATATGCTGCACCGCATAACTCAGGATCCAGAGACCCACGATGCTCATGACGCGCCGCACCACTCCGGGTTTCAGCGTTCCAACTGCGCTGAAGGCATTGGTAACGTCGCGGTCTTCGGTGAACGCAATGCTTTCCCGGTACGCGGGATCGACGCGGGGACAAATCTCCGGGTCGCGCGCCTCTTGCCGGCGCACCAGCAGCAGCAATATCACCCCCCCGACGATTGCCAGTGGCGCCAAGAGTATCAACAGCAAAACCGGCACGATGGCCGATACAGCGTTGGTTAGCAGCAGACTCCACTGCGTCGGCGCCTCGGGAGTCATCGTCAGGCGGCCGGCGGCAATCTCGTCGCTGAGGAAATGGCGCAGCATGGCGTGCAGCTCGAGCGACGTCGCCGATGTGGTCGCGGCGACGTTCCGATCGAGGAACGCTTCCACCGCCTCGCGGATCGCGGCTTCTTCGCGAACCTGCAGCATGGTGCGCCCCCGCCAGTTCACGTAGGCTGCCGCCGCGCTGACGCTATGTTGCCGCATGAACGCCAGGACGTCGTCGCCCGGCGCGAAGCCTTCGCAGCACGAGAAGAGCCGTGCAAGACCCGCGCCGGCGCGATCCGCCAGCTCCGACAGAAAGGAATCGGCGCTCCCGTCTACGTCACCCAGCAGCGCCAGATAGTCGGGATAAGAGGTAGGCGCGATGCCGTACGCCGCTACGTCGCCGACGGTGTTGTCGCGGAGAACGCAGACCCGGGCGAAGTGCAGCCGCTCGAAGGTGCCAAAGGGAAGCAGGGAGTTCTGCGGATCGGCATGCCCGGGCGCGTCGTTCATCCCTTCCAGGAGCGCGGCGACTTCGTCGTGAGCGTTCGGGCGTATCGGCATCATCACGAAGAATGCCGATTGCGGCGTCACGGCGAGGCCGAAAAGTCCAAGCTGAAGTTGATCAGCCGCTTCTTGGCCCAATAGACGACGCCGAGATAAAAATTCGGTGCTACTTCACGAATTTCGTCGCGAATCCAGTGGGCGAGGGTCGACGTCCTGGAATAGTCGAGGACGACGCAGTCTTTTCCATCGAACCAGCTCGGGGCCACGTACACGTCTGCAACGATCGCGTTCAGCCCGAACGGAGTAATTCGATTGACCAAGACGCCGTGGGCGGCATCGAACGATTTGCCCTGCCAGGCGAAAACGTTGATCGCGTGTGCGATGTCGGCGCTGTAGGTCGTGCCGGGGGCAATAATGGCGATACCTTTGGCCTCACCATTCGGAATCGGACCCGCCGGACTGGATTTGAAGAGGTCGTCGAGCTGCTGCTGGCTCATCGCTAGCAGTCGATCGTTGTTTAGGATGGTGTCCATGGCCGTTCTCTCCCTCGCGCCTAGCTAGTACTAGCACGCTCTGAAACGGCCCTCCCAAGGAGCGCGACCGGCGTCGCCGGACGCGCTCGGGGTTCCCGCTGGTTGCGGGTTAGGCTAGCCCGCTGCGAATAGCGTAAATAACGACTTGAGTTCGCGCGGTCACGTTAAGCTTAGCAAAAATATGCGAAATGTGATTCTTAACGGTTTTGTCGGAGAGTCCGAGCCGAATGCTGATCTCTCGATTTGACAGGCCTGCAGCGATGAGCCGCACGATGTCGGCTTCGCGCGGCGAGAGCTCGTTTGGATCGCGCCGCCCGATCTTGGCATGCTTGCGCAAGATCAAACCGACAAGGCGAGGATCGACGTAAAGGTTCCCGGCGCCCATCGCTTTGACCGCGGTGATCAGCTCCTCGGGAGTAATGTCTTTAACGATGTAACCGTCGGCGCCGGCGGAGAAGGCGCGTTGCATGACCTCCGAACTGAGGTGCTCGGAGAGAACGCCGATCCTGGCGCGGGGGCAGGCGATGCGACAGCTGCCGATCGCGTTGGAGAGTGCTTCAAAGCTCGATTCGGAATCGAGCAGAATCAGGCTTGCATTTGTTTTGGCCAGCTGGTTCGCGTTGACGCCCGCTCCATCTCCGACGACCGTGATAGCGGGGTCCTGCTGCAGAACGTTGCAGAGCGCTTTGGCCATGAGGGTCTGCTGCTGCACGACATAGACGCGAATCTGCGCCGTCGTTCGCGCTGGAGTCTCAGGTGTGACAGCTGCGACGCTACGCAAGGTGGTAACCATATTTCCCTTTCGTCACGCGTTGACCGTAAATAGTATCCCCGTATCGCTTATAAGGCCAACGGGGAACGCCCGTTCTACAATGTATAAACGAGCTCACGGGCAGCGTCGTTTCTCCCGGCTTGCCTGTGCCCCTGCTTACCTGCGACTAAATATCTTTGTTCTTTTTTCGATGGTACGAACGTACCATTGTAAGAGTAACATTTGGCAGAAAACCCTTATAATTGCTGGTAGAAAAGACTTTCACAACGGCATATCGCCGTAGACTTTTGGTGAAAATTGCATTAGCGAGATGTGCCGATCCGTTTCACCGTATACTTCGTAAAATCGAACATGTAACGCGCGGAAACAAACAGAGAGGGATACACCTTCCGCCCCCAGCGACACGTTGGTGACTCCAGCGCGAAAACGAGGCTGCTTGGGTAGCTTGCGCGAAACGACCCGCATGTTACCAACACGTTACGTCTTTACGGTTGCGCTGGCCGCGAGCTTTATGCTCTCTGGGCCGGCGCCGGTGGCCGCTCAGGCGGTCTCCGTTACGGTCAACGGCCAGGCGATGTACCTTAATCCCGGGCCGATCGAAAAGACGGGCCGCGTCTTTGTTCCGCTGCGCGGCATCTTCGAGAAGCTCGGCGCGGCAGTGGTCTACTCGCAGGGCACGATCAACGCCACCAAAGGCAGCACGACGGTCTCCCTGACGATCGGCTCGACACAGGCCACGGTCAACGGGCAGACCCAAACGCTCGACGTCGCCCCGTTTATCGTCGGCGCGACGACGTACGTCCCCCTGCGCTTCGTCGCGCAGTCCCTCGGGGCCCAAGTCGGCTACGACAACTCGACCCGGGTCGTCGCGATCGTCGGCGCCGGCGGTCAGGGGCCGCCGCCGGGTCCGCCCCGGCCGCCGCGTCCGCCACCGCCCCCCTATCCGCCGCCCAATCCGCCGAGCGTGGTCAATCTGCGAAACCGTCAGCCGGCTCCCGACTCAAACACGACGGATCGGTTCATCGTGATCTCGGCCGATTTCAGCCACCGGGTTGCGGCCGGATCGGTACGCGTCTGGCTCGACGGCAACGACGTCACCTCTCGCTGCGGAGTTTCCGCGACCGCCTTCTCTTATAAACCGCCGGCCCCGTACGACTTCGGCTCGCACACCGTGCGGGTGAGCGGCCGCGACGTCAGCGGCTCCACCTTCAATCATACGTGGTCGTTCGCAATCCGCCGCTCGAACATGAAGCTGAACATTACGCAGCCGCAAGAGAACACGCCGGTCGGCCAGACCTTCGTCGTCGCCGGGAACACCGTACCGAATGGCGAGATCACCGTGACCGCCGGGCCGACGCCGAACTCGACCGGACAGTTCAAAGGCTCGACGACGGCCGGTGGCCAGGGAAACTTCAGGATTAAGGTCACCCTTGGGGCACTCATGGGCCAGCAGTCGGTCACCGTACGCGTAACGGCCAAAGATCCGGCGACCGGGCAGACGATGCAGCAAACGCTGCAGTTGCGCCTAGGCCAGTAACACAAACCTCGCATCCGCGCCCGGCGGCCGGGCGCGGATGCAAATCCCATTTAGCGCGGAAAAAGTCTGAAATTTCTGTTGACGCGTTAACGTGTCACAGGCTACTTGTGCGCGCGTTTCGGTAGTGCTAGGCTGTAAATCCGCTTACGAAAAGGGGCAGCGGTGCTTCATATTTGCCCTTCCTCGAGAACATCGCGACGATGAGCTTCTGCGACCTAAACTTTGGCCTTGAGTTTCGATTTCTCGGCCAGTTCTCGATTCGCGGTCTCGGTGGATGGCAGCATGGCCCCTCGCTGAAAAAAGGCGGCGAGCTCTTGCAGTATCTCGGGATTTATCCGCGGCGCATCGCTACGAAAGACGAGCTCGC
>CAZMPP010000001.1:0-41776 GCA_964568035.1 uncultured bacterium | reverse complement strand
ATGATGCCGCCGGTTTCGATGGCCCGTTCGATCTCGCGTTCGGGCCGCGCGCCTCTCACCGGCGCACGTGCGCCGCGATCTCGCGCTCGACGTCGCGCTCGGCGTCGGCGGCGCGCTTGTCCCAGAGTTTTTTCCCGCGCGCTACGCCGAGTTGCACCTTGGCGATGCCGCGCGTGAAGTAAAGGCGCAGCGGTACGATGGTCAGCCCTTTCTCGGCAACGCGGCTCTGCAGACGCGTGATCTCTTCCTTATGGAGTAAAAGTTTGCGCGGACGGCGCGGCTCGGAGTTCGAGAAGCTGCCCTGCTGGTACGGCGGGATGTGCATGCCGACGAGCCACGCTTCGCCGTCACGAATGCGCGCATAGGCTTCACTCAAACTCGCCCCGCCGCCGCGAACCGCTTTGACCTCGGTGCCGGTGAGCACTAAACCCGCTTCGACCGATTCGAGGATCTCGTACTCAAAACGCGCGCGGCGGTTGTCGATAACGGTCATCGAGCGTTCGGATTCCGGCGGTCGTCAACTGCATCGAGGCGGCCGCGCGAAACGAAGCTGCCCTCGGCCTGTGCCAGCAACGTGCCGGCGCCGTCCACGATGCGCGCGTTTACGCCGAGCACGTTGCGCCGCTGCCACGTTACGTTGCCGAGCACGTCGACCGGTACTTCGAGCGGAACGGGCTTGCGGAAGCGCACGTTCACCGAGGCGGTGACGCCGCGATGCCCGGCAAAACCCGCAGCGTGGGCCATCGCTTCGTCTAAGAGGGCCATCACGATGCCGCCGTGCGCGATGCCGCGCCACCCTTGATACTCCGGGGCCAACGTAACCCGCGCCCGGACGCCGTCCGCATCGGGGTTCCGGTCGAAGTGAATATGCATGCCGATCGGATTGGTTGGACCGCATGCAAAACAGTTTCCATCGTCAAAGGGTACGTCGCTCATCGTCCCGCGCTCAGGCGGTCGACGAGATAGGCCGGCAGGCCCGCCTCGCGCATCTTTTTCTGCACCGTTTCGATCGGATACTCGTAGCGGATCCACTCCACGCTGCGTTGGTCGGCATCGTAGAGCACGAACGAGGCCAAGGGGTTGAGATCGCGCGGCTGTCCGACGCTGCCCACGTCGATGATGTAGCGCTTATCCGGCTCCAGCTGCAGGGAACCACCGTGCTGCATATGCTTGTGTCCGATCGCCCCGTCCGCGTCGCGCGTCCAGTACTCCGCGATGTGCGTGTGGCCGACGAAGACAATCGCAGCGTCGGTACGGTCGAAGGCGCTCGCCGCGGTAGCTTTGTCGAGGATATATTCAAAATAGTTCACCGGGGCTCCGTGCACCAGCAGAAAATCGGGAAACCGCAGTTCGTACGGCAGCGCATTCAGCCACTGCCGGCTGCTCTCGTCGAGCACGCCCTGCGTCCATCCGATCGCCGTGCGAGCGGCACGATTAAAGTGCTCGACCCCGAAATTCTCAACTGCGGCCAAGTCGTGATTGCCCAAAACGGCGTGGCTGGAGCGAGTCGCCAGCGTCGCCACGCACTCGTTCGGATTCGGCCCGTAACCGACGACGTCGCCAAGCGAAACGATAGCGTCGCCTTCCGCCGTCAGCGCCAGCGCGCGTTCGAGCGACTCCAGATTTCCGTGGACGTCGGAGAAGATCGCGTAGCGCATCGGCCTAAGCCGCGGCCTCCTCGAGCACGGCGCGCAACGCCGATTCGAAAGCACGGCGCATCGGCTCGGTTCCCGCGCTCACGCGAATGCACGAGTCGAGCGGCGGCGCGCCGGGCTTGCGTACCCAAACCCCTCGGCGAAGGAGCTCGTTCATCACCCGCACGGCGCGCTCGCGCGTTTCGAAGTCGATGCAGACGAAGTTGGTCGCCGACTCGACGTAACGGCAGCTTAATTCGCGCGCGATGCGATAGTAGTCATCGCGCGCCCGAGCCGTCTGCTCCACGACGTACTGCCGGAACTCGTCGTCCTCGAGCGACGACAGCGCTCCGACCTGCGCGTTGCGGTTTATCCCATAGTGCAGCCGGATCTTTTGAAAGACGCGCACGTTCCGCTCGCTCGTCAACGCGTAACCAATCCGCGCACCGGCCATCCCGTAGGCTTTGGAGAAGGTGCGCAACCGGATCAAGCGGTCGGAAAAATCGGCCGGTAAAAGCTCGGACTCGTCGACGAAATCCGCGTAGGCTTCGTCTAAGAGCAGCAGCGTGCCGGCGGGCAGCGATTCATAGAAACGCGCAACGTCGTCCCGCGGAATAAAACGCCCGCTCGGATTGTCGGGATTGGCCAGGTAAACGATCGGCGTAGGCTGCGATCGCGCCAGCGAAAGCAGCGCGTCGCAGTCGGGCGTACCGTCGTCGCGATAGGGTGCCTCGACCGGCGTTCCACCATATCCAAGGACGTGATAGATCAACGTGGGATAGGTGCCGCGCGTCGTCAACGCGGGCGCACCGGGCCCAACGAAAGCTCGCACCGCCAAACCCATGAGATCGTCGATGCCGGCGCCGACCACGATCTGCTCGGCGCGACAAGCGTGCTTCTCGGCGAGCGCATCGCGCAAATCGAGCGATTCGGGGTCGCCGTACCAAGCCAAGCGCTCCAGCTCGTCGCTCATGGCGCGCATCGCTTTGGGCGACGGACCGAAGGCGCTCTCGTTGGCGCCGAGCCGCACCAGCTCGCGCAAACCGTGCTCGCGCATGAGCTGCTCCGGCCCGACGAACGGCGTCATCTCAGGTATCGCTTCGACGGCGCGAGTCGGACGAATCATGAGCCTCCTAAGAAACGGTGAACCGTGACGAGCGTTGCGGCCGGCCACTCTTCCTCCGCTTCGCCCATCACGACGTAGCCGTTGGCCCGCGCCGTCAGGCTTACCGAGAAGGAGCGCAGGGCCAATGGGTCCGCGAGCAGCCGTCCGCCATCTTCGTGGACCGCTACGGGAATATACCAAGTCCAGCCGATGCGGCTGAGCGCCGGCTGTGCCAAGTGCGCGTTCACCGTCGCCGGCTCGATCGGCGCGCCGGTCAGCGCCGCAATAACCGGCGCCGCAACCGCTTCGAGAACCATCAGCGCCGACGTCGGATTCCCCGGCAAACCGACGATCGGCTTAGCGCCGTGCGCGCCGAAGAGCGTCGGCTTTCCCGGCTTGAGACGCAGGCCGTGTACCACGACGCCGGGTCGCGCGATGGCCTCGACGGCACGCGGAAGACGATCGCGCTCGCCGACCGACGAGCCGCCCGTTACGACGACCGCGTCGCACTCGTCGATGGCGCGATCGAGAGCCGCTTCAAACTCGTCGGCTTCATCGCGCAGCGTCGGATAATGACGCGGCTGCGCGCCCATAAGCTCGAGCGATGCCGCTACGGCATAGCGGTTGGAGTCGCGGATCTGTCCCCCGACCGGACGCCGATGGGGAGCGACGAGCTCGTCGCCGCTCGAGAGCACGGCGATGACCGGACGCCGGTAAACGGGAACGTTGGTCACACCCAGCGTCGCAAGCACGCCGATCTCCGGCGCGTGCAAGCGACGCCCCGGCGACAAGACCGTCTCGCCGCGGCGCATGTCGGCGCCCGTTTCGATCACGTTTTCGCCGATCGCAACCGGCGCGCCAACGACGATCCCTTCACCTTCGAGACGCACGTCTTCGATGGGTACGACCGCGTCGGCTCCGGGCGGCAGCGTTCCCCCGGTGGGAATGCGCATCGCCGCTCCGCGGCGCAGCACCGAACCGGCCCCTTCACCCATGCGAACGTCACCCACGATCGGAAGTTCGCCGGGAACGTCGGCGGCGGCAATCGCAAAACCGTCCATGACCGAGCGCGGCGCGCGCGGATAGTCTTCGTCGGCGCAGATGTCCTCGGCCAAAATTCGTCCTAACGCGTGTGCCAGCGGCGTTCGTTCGGTCTGCGGCACGGCGAGTTCGACGCGCGCGAAAAACGCCACCATCGCTTGACGGGGCGCGAGGAGTCTTTCGGCCACGAACCCACGCCCTGGTAGGACTGGATTTCCGGGCTGCATAATGGCGCGCTTCTCCATGTTGGATATTTCTCTCGTTCGGCGCGATCCCGAACGCGTGCGGCGCGCGTTGCGTCGCCGCGGTCTCGATCCGTCGACGGTCGACGAGCTTCTGCGCTATGACGAGGAGTACCGCTCCGCGCTGACCGTCGCCGAGCGTGCCAAGGCTGAGAAGAATCGCCTCTCCGCCGAGATCGGCAAGGCTTCCGACAAAGCGGCCGCCGCGCGCGAGCTGCGGCCGAAGATCGAGGCCCTCTCGTCGGAAATCGCCAGCGCCGAGGCGCGTGCCGGCGGGCTCGCCGTAACCAACGAAGACTCGCCGTTGCGCGCGCTGCTCGACAACACGCCGAACCTCGTCGACGACTCGGTTCCCGACGGATCCGACGAAGGTTCCAACGTGGAGGTGCGCCGCTGGGGAGAGCCGCGCGCTTTCGACTTTCCGGTTCGGCCGCACTGGGAGCTTGGCGAGCAGCTCGGCATCCTCGATTTCGGTCGCGCCGCGAAGCTCTCGGGAAGCCGTTTCGCCATCCTCTCCGGTGAGGGCGCCCGCCTATCGCGCGCACTGGAAGCCTTCTTCTTCGATCGCGCCCAGCGGCGCGGCTACCTTGAAATCGCGCCGCCGTTGCTGGTTTCGCGGGCGACGATGTGGTCGACCGGACAACTCAGCAAATTTGCCGACGCGATGTTTTCCGACCTCGATGCCGGCCTCTTCCTGATACCTACCGGCGAGGTACCGCTCACCGCGCTGCGCAGCGGCGAAATTCTTGAAGCCGGCGAGCTCCCGCAGAAATACGCCGCCGGTACGCCGTGCTTTCGCAAGGAAGCCGGGGCGGCTGGAAAAGATACGCGCGGTCTGATGCGCCAGCACCAGTTCGAAAAAGTCGAGTTGGTCTGGCTGAGCAAACCCGACGAGTCTTTCGAGGCCCTCGAAACTCTAACGAGCGACGCCGAATCGCTGCTGCAAGAGCTGGAGTTGCCGCATCGTGTGGTCGCGCTCTGTGCCGGCGACATTGGTTTCAATGCAGCCAAAACGTACGACATCGAAGTCTGGGTCCCGAGCAGCGACTCCTACCGAGAGATCAGTTCCTGTTCCAACTGCACCGATTTCCAGGCGCGCCGCGCCGCAATTCGTTTCCGTCGCGACGCGGATGCCAAGCCCGAACTCGTCCATACGCTCAACGGCTCGGGACTAGCGGTGGGACGCACGCTGATCGCGTTATTGGAGAACGGTCAACAAGCCGACGGTACGATCGTCCTACCGCCGGCGCTGGTTCCGTTTGCCGGTTTCGATCGGATTACGAAACGTCTTGGATGAGCTCGAGCAGCACTTCGCGGTCGAGATACCGGATGTGCCCGTGCTCGCGCCGTAACGCTTTGCGCGATTCCAGCTCGGCGATTGCCCGCGCGGCGACTTCCTTTACCGTGCCTCCCGCAGCAGCGATTTGCGACTGCGTTATCGTCGACAGCGCGGCGGCTGCCTGGACGAGTCCGCGATCGGGCATCGCGTAGGGCAGCAAGACGCGGGCGATGCGGCCGAGGATAGGCAGCGAGCCCTGAACGCTAAGTGCGTCGGCGAGCAGACGCACGCGTTGCGCCATAACGACGCCCAGCGCGTGGGTCAACTCGGGATTGCGGGCCGCAATGCGGGACACGACATCCCACGGAACCTTGAGAATGCGCGCGGTCTTGGAGAAGACCGCGATGCGCGCCATCTTGAGCCCGCGATCGAAATACTCCGCAACGCCGAAGAGCTCGTAGGGAAAGATTTCATAAAGGATGCGCTCGCGCTCGCGACCGCCGCCGTTGGCGCGCGCCACTACCCCTTCCGTGACCATTCCGATAAAGGGCCAGTCGACGTTGTCGGCGACGAGCGTTTGGCCGCGGCGACCGGTCTGCCAGAGCGCGGCGGCCGACAGCTCCTCGCGCACGCCGGCGTCGAGAGCGGCAAAGGGAGGGCAACGGCTGATGTGCTGCTGCGAGGAGCTTCGCTCCATTGCCTCGCCCGACCGAGGGGTCAGCCGCAGCTGCCAAACCCGGCTGGCGATCCGCCGGGTCTCGACCACGAATCGGTCGGTTCGGTCCTGGGTGATGCGTTGGGAGAGCGCACGGGGCTCGTTTTCGGTGATGAGGGTTAACGAGGCGCCCGAGGGAAGACGATCGAGTGCTTTACGGACGAGATCGGGGCGTTCCCAGGCGGGCAGCCCTCGTAAGTCTATTTCGGCAGGCTGTACCACTCCGGTCACGTTCTCGCCAACCCGAGCGCTCTACTCCCTGAGAAAGGTCAATCGAGAGGAGTCAGCATGGTAAGGTCCAGGGTTCTGCGGTTCTTCAGCGGTGTTGCGCTCGCATGTACGGCACTCGTCACGTTACCGCGCGGCGCGGCAGCTCAGCAGCCGCAACCGACAGATCTGCGGTTCGAAACCGCGATTACGTCGGCATACGGGTCCCCGTATCCGATTACGGGAAGGCTCGACATTCAGATATTTCCGGCAGGCAATCTGCGCGGCTACTATCACACGTCGTACAACAAGCTCTTTATCGACGTCGTCGGCGGACGCGACGGCGACTACATCTGGTTTGATATCGGTCCGTCGAGCGTCGACCTCGGGATTGGCGCCGGCCCCGAAGGCAAGCTTCACGTCGTGGCGACGATGAATACCGATGGCTCCTTCCGCGGACAAGTCTATCCTCAGACGGCATCGGTGCTCTCAGGCGTTGCGATGCAGAATCTGCAAGCCAGCCCCGCACCCTTCAACGGAACGTCCAACGATCAGTACATCTTCGCAGCCAAGCCAACCACCGAGATCGAGCCGACGCCTAACCCGTAAGCTAGGTTTTGACCGCCTTCCACGCGCGCTCGGCGGCAGGCGGCAGCGAGTCCATATGTTTGAGGAAAAGCGTCACCTGCCATAACTGGTCGTCATCGAGCGTCTCACCAAAGGCCGGCATCCCCGTAAGGCGGATGCCGTGCTGCACTTTCCAGTAGGTCTCTCCCTCCGGATCGTCTTCGACGCCATCTTTGCCGAGTTGCGGCGGCTTCTGATAGAGGCCGCGCGCGATCTTCGTACGCGCGGCGTCGGCGCCGCCGTGGCAGACCGCGCAGTTCGCGGCGTAGAGCTTGATACCCGCGATCAGGTTGTCGTCGGTGAGCGGGATCGGCACCGGCCCGGTCGGCTGTTCCCGCGCCAGCGTCGCGTGAAGCGACGTTCTGGCGGCCCACCGCTCCATCGACGAAGGCCGCGCGTCGGCATTCGCCGGCATGAGTCCCATTCTGATGCCGCTATAAAGGCCGAGCGCAAGTACGACGAGCGTCCCGACGATTCCGATGAGAATTCCGCGAATCATATCAGCCTGCTTCTACCCTAACCCGGCATTAACCAGCGCGGCTAAAATCTCCACTGGTTATCAGGTGAAGCGGCTACGGTGAGATAGCCATGTCAACAATTACGATACCGAACGCAAAGGGACTCACCGGCCTAGGAACGTTTTGGGCTAAGGTTCCGCGATGGGGATGGGTGGCAGCCGCCCTGTTGCTGAGCGCCGCGATGGTCCTCGGAGTTGTCGCGCACGCGCGTTCGGCAACGCCGCTGGAGACAGTGCCGGTCGCACAGCAGACGCTGGTTGCCTCAGTAACGGCGTCGGGAATCGTCAACCCGCAGAATCTAATCTCGGTCGGAACGCAAGTATCCGGCACTATCTCTTCGATCAACGTCGACTTCAACAGTAAGGTCCGTAAAGGACAAGTGCTGGCGCGCTTGGATCCCAGCTCGTTTGAGGCGCAGCTGGCGCAAGCGCAAGCCGCGCTCGCGCAAGCGCAGGCTCAAGTAGCGCAGGCCGCGGCGAGCGCCAACAGCGCCGTGTCGGTAATCGGCGTCGCCAGCGCGAACGCCGCCGCCGAATCCGCCGCCATCGAGGCCGCCAAAGCCAATGTCGCCAAGACGCAAGCCGCTCTCAATCTCGCGCGCACCACCGCGGGGCGAGACTCCGCACTGCTTTCGCAGGGCTATGTCGCGCAGAGCACCGTCGACACCGATCGCGCCAACGTCGCACAAGACGAAAGCGACGTCGCGTCGGCGCAGGCCGCCGTGGCTCAAGCCCAGGCGCAAAACGTCGCCGGCAACGCAACCATAAGCCAAGATTCGGCCACGGCGCAGAGCCAGGCCGCCGGCACCCAAGCGGCGCAGGCCAACGTCATCGCCGCCCAAGCGGTGGTGCGTCAAGACGAGCTCAACGTCGAGCACACGGTGATCACCTCACCGGTCGACGGTACCGTCGTGGCGCGCGACGTCTCGGTGGGACAGACGGTCGCCGCTTCGCTGCAGACGCCGACCCTGTTCTCGATCGCGCAAAACCTCTCCAAGATGGAAGTCGACATCAACGTCGGCGAGCCAGATATCGGCAACGTCAAGCCGGGGAACGACGTATCGTTTTCTGTGCTGGCGCATCCCAACGAAATCTTCCACGGGACGGTAGCGCAGGTTCGTATCAATCCGCAGACGCTCAACAACGTCGTGACCTATGACGTGGTCGTCTACGCCCCCAACAGCGGGGGGAAACTCTTGCCCGGCATGACCGCCAATGCAACGATCGCCGTGGCCAGTGCGACTAACGCGCTCACCGTACCGATTGCCGCGCTGCATACCTCGACGCCGGCCACGACGCCATGGGGTAACGTCAGCACCGGAAGCGGCGGCGCAATCACCGCGGGCTCCGAGGCACGGCTCGTCGTCGCTCGCGACGGCAAGCCCACGCCGGTCCGCGTCCGCGTAACCCTTACCAGCGGAACGTTGGCGGCAGTACAGCCGCTCGACGGGAACGCGCTGTCCGCGGGCGATGCGGTCGTCATCGGATCCACGCGCAAGAACGGTTCGCGTCCGGCGAGTTCGACGCGGTCGCCGATGAGCGCCGCGCCCGCGGGTGGAGCGATGCGGGGGATTCATTAAATGACGCCGGTCGTCCAAGTCTCCGCTCTGTGCAAGACGTACGTATTGGGAGAAGGCCGCGTGGAGGCGCTGCGCGGCGTGGACTTAACGCTGCAGCCGGGCGAGTTCGTCGCCGTCATGGGCCCATCGGGTTCGGGTAAGTCGACGTTCATGCATATCGTCGGCCTGCTCGACACGCCGTCGGCGGGCATTTACGCCTTCGAAGGCAGCGACGTTTCGCACCTCAGCTCCGACGCGCGCGCCGATATTCGCGGACGCCGCTTGGGTTTTGTCTTCCAAGCCTACAATCTGTTGCCGCGCACGACCGCGCTCGATAACGTCGAGCTGCCGATGGTCTATGCGGGCGTCCACGAAACGGAACGCCGGCGCATCGCGCTCGAGAAGTTAGACCTCGTCGGCATACCGCAACTCGCGGCGCATAATTCGAACCAGATGTCGGGCGGTCAACAGCAGCGCGTCGCGATCGCGCGCTCACTGGTCAACGATCCGGGACTCATCCTCGCCGACGAGCCGACCGGCGCGCTCGATACAAAAAGCTCGCAGGATATCATGCGTCTCTTCACCCGGCTCAATGAGGAGCAGGGTATGACCGTGATGCTGGTCACCCACGAGCCCGAAGTCGCCGCCTATGCGCGGCGGATCGTCACGTTCCGCGACGGGCTCATCACCGGCGACGTGCTCAACGAAAGGCGGGCGGCATGACGATCAAGGCAACGCTTGCGCTAGCCCTTGCCGCGCTGGTGCGCAACAAGGCGCGCTCGCTGCTGACCATGCTCGGCATCGTCATCGGCGTCGCCGCCGTCATCGTCACGGTCGCAATCGGCGTCGGCGCGCGCACCTCGGTGCAGCAAAGCATCAATAGCCTGGGCTCGAACCTCATCGTCGTGCAACCAGGCAGCGTAACGCAGACCGGTGCGCGCGGAGGGTTCGGCACAGCCTCCACGCTGACGCCTGACGATGGCCTCGCCCTGGCAAAGCTTCCCGGCGTTGCCGCCGTCTCTCCAATGGTTTCGGTGCGCACCCAGGTCGTCGCCGGACAGAACAACTGGCAGACCACTATTGCCGGCGTCGCGCCTACCTATACGTTCGTCCGCTCGTGGGGCGTCGACCAAGGCCGCTTCTTTAACGACAGCGACGTCGCATCGGCGTCGAAGGTCGCGGTGCTGGGCCAGACGGTTATCACCGAACTCTTTCCAAACGGCGACTCGCCGCTGGGACAGACCGTCATCATCAAGGGCGTACCCTATACGGTGATCGGGACGCTGACCGCGCTCGGCCAGAGCGGAATGGGCCAAGACCAGGACGATACCGTCTTGGTTCCTTATACGTCGGCTATGCAACGCCTGACCGGATTGACGACGGTAAACTCGCTGATGATCTCGGCCGATAACGCCGACGCCATCGATCCGGTTCAGGCAAGTATTACGCAACTGCTCGAGCAGCGGCATCGAATCGTTCCCCCCGAAAGCGACGACTTTCAAGTGCGCAACCTGCAGTCGATTGCCCAAGCCGCGTCGCAGACCGGAACGATCATGGAGCTGCTGTTAGCCGGAGTCGCCGCGGTCTCGCTGATCGTCGGCGGAATCGGTATTATGAACATCATGCTCGTTTCGGTCACCGAGCGGACGCGCGAGATCGGGCTGCGCATGTCGGTCGGCGCGCGCGCGGCCACGATTCTGCGTCAGTTCTTAGCCGAGTCGATCGTGCTCTCGACCATCGGGGGCTGCATCGGCGTGCTGGCCGGCGGCATCGGCACGCTGCTGGTTGCGTGGCTCACGCACTGGCCGACGGCCATCCCGTTGCAGTGGGTCCTGGCATCCGTCGCGTTCTCGGCGATGGTCGGCATCTTCTTCGGCTACTATCCCGCGCGTCAGGCGGCCCAGCTCGATCCAATCGAGGCGCTGCGCTTCGAGTGACCCATCGCATCGCCGTCGTCGACGACGAACCGCATATTCGCGAATTACTCTCGCTGGCGCTGGGTCATCGCGGTTTCGCGGTTCGCTGCGCCGCCGACGGCACCGAGGCGTTGGAGCTCGTTCGCGAATGGTCGCCCGATCTGATCGTCCTCGACGTGATGATGCCCAAGGCGAGCGGTATCGAGCTCTTACCGTCGCTGCGACGGATCACCGATGCGCCGATCGTAATGCTCAGCGCCCGCGGCGAGCTCGAGGACAGAGTCGAGAGCCTCGCCCACGGCGCCGACGACTATATCAGTAAGCCGTTCGAGATCTCCGAGCTGCTCGCGCACGTCGACGCCAAGCTTCGCCGCCCGCATCTCGAGAAGCGGGCCGCGCTCGAGTACGAAGGGCTCAGCGTCGATCTCGAAGAGCACGTCGTCGAGCGCGACGGCCGGCGCCTCGATCTTTCACCGCTCGAGTACGCACTGCTCGTAACGCTGATGCGCCGTCCGCGGCGCGTCTTTACCCGCGAAGAGCTCCTCGACGAAGTTTGGGGCGATTCCGACGTCGGAACCGGCGCCGTCGAACGTTACATTTCGTACCTGCGCGGAAAGGTCGACGACGGCTTCGACCGGCCGCTCATTCAAACGGTGCGCGGCGCCGGGTACACGATACGTGCGTGAGCCGTTCGCGCCGTTCGCGGCGCGGCTCACGCGTGGATACGTGATTCTTGCCGTGGCGTTGATTCTGCTCGTCGTAACGACCACCAGCGTCCTCGCGTTTCTTCTCTACGTCGGCGCACTCGACGACGCGATGGCAGCTTACGCACAGCGGGCCGCCACGCGTTCCGCGGTCTATCAGCGCGAACGGTTACCTTTGACGTCATACGCCGCAATGCTGGTTAACGAGATCGGCGGCGCACGCGCCCACATCTTGGCGTACGACGACGACCGCCGTCTGCTCGCCGAGAGCACGCGGCGCCACGCGTCCGACGGCCGCTTCACGGGAGCCGTGGCGGCCGTCTTCGGGCTGCGTCCCGCCGTCGTCCCGGTTCCCGGGGGCACGATCGTCATCGCTCCGGATCTGGAGGGCTTCACCCGATTGCTGGGCCGCTATCTCTTGGTCGTGCTGCCGATCGGAATGCTCGCGGTGCTGATTGCATGGCTGGCCGGGCGGCGAATCGCGCGTTTAGCCATCGCGCCGTTGCAGCGCGTCGCGTTCGCACTGCGCCGCATCGGCGCCGGCGATTTCACGCCGCAACCGCTGCCGGCCGGTGACGGCGACTTGCACGATCTCACCGCCGCATACAACGAGTTGGCCCATCGTTTGACCACGGCGACCGCGCAACGCGACCGTAACGAATCGCAGATGCGCCAGTTCGTCGCCGACGCGGGACACGAGTTGCGCACACCGCTGACGGTCGTGATGGGATATCTCGAAGTCTTGGAGCAACGGGTCGTTTCGGATCCCGACGGCGTCGCGCAGATCTATGCGACGATGCTCGCCGAGAGCCGCAGGATGCGCGGCGTCATCGACAAGTTGATCGTGCTGGCACGACTAGAACGCCCGGCCGCGCCGCGCACCGAACAAATCGACGTTACGGCGCTGGCACACCGCGCGGCGCAGTCGCTGGCGCCATTAGCCGGCGACGAACGCATCGTCGTAACCGGTGACGGCCGGCCGCACGCCGTACTCGCCGAAGAATCCGAGCTTTACGAAGCGCTGCGCAACGCGATCGAGAACGCGGTGCGTTACGCACCGAAGTCGCCGGTTGTCGTCGATGTCCGAGGCGACGACGCGAACGTGCGAGTGACGGTCGCCGACGAAGGGCCCGGCATGGAGCCGCAGGATGTCGAGCACGCCTTCGACCGCTTCTACCGCGGCGATTCGAAAAGCACGACGGAGGGGAGCGGCTTGGGACTCGCCATCGCGCAACGCGCCGTCCAGCGTAGCGGCGGGACGATCGCCCTCGTAAGCCGGCCCGGCGCCGGGACGCAAGTAACCATCGCGCTGCCTCGCGGGTAGTGACGAGCATGAGCGTCAAGGTATGCGGCATCAATCACATCGCCATCGAGGTAGACGACGTCGAGAAAGCGGTCGCCTTTTATCAGGACGTGTTTAATCTCGAGAAGCTCGACGAGGGCGAAGGCGACGCCTTTTTCAAAATCGGCGAACACCAGTTTCTGGCCATGTTTGAAGCAAAACAGCCGCACCTTAGCCGGGTACGGCACTTCGGACTGATCGTTCGCGACGCTGCGCAGCTCGAGGAAGTGCGCGAGAGGCTGACCGGCAAGTACGGCATCAAACTCACCCCGCCGTTCCGGTGCGATTTCATCGATCCGTTCGGCAACCGCGTGCAAGTGGTCGATCTGCACGACGAATCCATGGTATGGCTGCTGCCCTACCAAGAAGTGCAGCGCGCCGGGATCGTCTTTACGTCGTAATGTGCTCGGGCTGGAACCCGAGTCCCACCAAATGTCCGGGAATACGCGGTAGAAACGGCAGCCAGCGGATCAGCCGGGGCAAACCGCCTAAAAACGGCGCACGCCCTTCGTGCAGGACGCGACCGATAATCCGTCGCTGAATGAAGAGCTGCAACGCCTGCGTGCGGCGCGCCGCGGGCTCGCGCCGGCGCTGCACGGCGCGAAGTTCGTCGATCGTAACGCCGCCTGCGCGAAGCCTCGGCCCGAGTATGTTCGCCGCCGCCACGGCATCTTGAATCGCCAGGTTGATGCCGACGCCGCCGATCGGCGACATGGCGTGCGCGGCATCGCCGATGCAGAGCAGCCCGGGGCGAGACCATTGCCGCAGGCGATTCACCCGCACGGTCAGGAGCTTGACGTCGTCCCAACCTACGAGTTCGTGGACGCGATCGTGGAGAAACGGGACGATCGCCGCAATCTCGCTGCGGAAGGCTTCCAATCCACGCTCGCGCAGCTCGGCGAGGGTGTCCTTTGGAATAACGTACGCACACTGCCAGTAAGAGCCGCGATCGATCAGCGCCATGATGCGGCCGCCGCGAATGTAACCGAAAGTTTCGTGCGGATCGCTTTCGTGCTTCGTTAGCCGCAGCCAGAGCACGTCCATCGGCGCGCCCAGCTCCAGCGGCGTGAGGCCGGCGTCGATTCGAATGCGCGACTCCCGGCCATCGGCGGCAATCGTGAGGTCCGCTCGCACCTCGACCGGTCCGTCAGGATTTCTCGCGCTCACGCCCACGACGCGATCGCCTTCCCAAATCAACCCCTCGGCGCGGGTCTGCATGCGCAGATCGAAGTTCGGGAAACGCGCCGCTTCTTGGGCCAGAAAACTAAGGAAGTCCCACTGCGGCATGAAGGCCAAGAACTTGCAGCGCGTCGGCAGATGGGTGAAATCGGCCACCTTGACCAGCGTATCGCCGACGTTTCCCGAGAGCATCGTCACCTCTTGGTGTGGACGCCGCAGAAACGATTCGAGTATCCCGAGCTCAGCCATCACCTCGAGAGTCGACGGATGGATCGTATCGCCGCGAAAATCGCGCAGAAAGTCGGCGTGCTTTTCGAGCAGCACCACCCGCACGCCGGCTCGAGCCAAAAGCAGGCCGGCCATCATTCCGGCCGGCCCTCCGCCAACTATGCAGCACGTTCCCGGCGCGCTCATCGCATCGTCTGCGCATAAAAGTGGTAACGCGCGAACTCGGCCTCACGCTTATCCACCCGCGCGACACATGCAGCGGCAATCTCGTCGACGAAGTTCTCCAACGATCGTTGCGCGACACGTGGCATCAAAGCGGCGTCGAGAAACCGTCCGAAAAACTGCATCGGGAGCTCGTACGAGCCGGTCAGAAACAACATCGACTCACCCATACCGGCGGTCTCGACGCTCATTTTTCCGGTGAACGCGGGAAAGGCTGAGGGCAAACCCGTGGCGACGAAGCTGATATCGAAGGTCCGCGGCGGCTCGTCGAGTCGCGCGACGGTCAGGTCGATCGGTACCGCGACATAGCCCACGTCGGGCAGATGCAGCTCCCCCAAACCAACGTGCAGCGCAAAACCACGCCACATCCCTTGCTGATCGGCGATCGCTTTGAGCAGCTCTGCCAGCGCTTCGGCGGCCGAATCGGCCGGGACGCGCAACGGTCGCTGAAGTCGTATCTCGGGCACGCGCTCTCCTATTTACAGCGGGGTATGGTCTCCCTTCGCCGCACCGCTGCGAGACCCCGATTCGCCAACGAAAAAGGGGAGCGGCCACAGCCGGTCCCCTTTGTTGTTTTAGCGGGCTGGGCGCTTAGTGCCGGCGGCAATACCTATTCGAGACCTTCAGGAAGTAGTATCCGACCTGCTGGCCGCTCGCGTTCATGGCGTCGAATTCGACATCGGCGGACCCACAAGACCTGCCTGACGTAATACGCCACTGCGTTTGGCTGCCGCCTTCGCGCTTGGCGTTATAACACTTGTGGCCGCTAAAGCATCCGCTGATGTGGCCCAGAGAAGAACTCACGACGCCGGGACCGCCCACGGTCACGAGGACGCCCGACCTGGTGTGCTTGGTCAAATGCACGGGACACGGTGCCACGGTAACGCCGTTCGCGCCGGCGCAGTCTTTATCGGGCGACATCGCGTGGTGGAATCCAGTACCGGCCGCGGCGGGTACAACGCTCGGTCCTGCCTGTTGGCCTGAACTGCAAGCGGCAAGTAGAGACAGCATCGCTAGGGTCGCGGCTAGGTTAACCCATCGAAACATCAGTAACTCCTCTTCAACTCCTCTTCGAGTTCGGTGCAATGGGAAAGCGGCGGCTCAAGCCGGCCGCTTGACCTGATAAGGCACTTAAGTGCTAAAGAATCTCTGAAAAAAGCGAATTACGGCCACCGGCCGGATACTGCGAGGAGAAGGCATACCTATAAGTAATATTAGGCATACCTAAAATGTATCCCCGGTTCGCTCGCTTTGTCAGTGCGGCCGCCGTCTCGGCGCTGCTGCTGGCCTTCGCTTTCCCGATTGTGGTCTCGGCCGACGCGGACGAGCCGGGCGGTGCACCCGCTTCTACGTCCGCGGGATTGCAGCCGATCCGCGGGGCCGTTCCGGCGGCGACGCCGGCGCCGGGTGAATCGGCGTCGTTCCTTCGTCCCGACGGCGCCTATCAAGCCATTCCGAGCGCGCAGGGGCGCACCAAAACATTCCACTTAGTCGAACGCGCCGCGCCGTGGACGCTGCAACCCGGGTTGACCGTGATGGCCAACACTTATAACGGCGTCGTGCCTGGACCTACGATGGTCGTGCATCAAGGCGACACCGTGGTCATCGACTACACCAACGACGGGCCCGTTCCCGACACGGTTCACCTGCACGGCGTGCACGATATTCCCGACACGATGGATGGCGTCGGCGGCATCTCGCAGCCGCTGGTGCCGATCGGCGGACACTTCGTCTATAAATTCGTCGCCAACCAACCGGGAACGTTGATCTATCATTCGCACGATAACGAAGAGATGGTCGACTCGGGACTCTACGGTGCGATCATCGTCGAACCGTCGCAGCCCAGGCCGGAGGAGCGCGGTCTCGCGCACGATTTTCTCGAGATCGTCTCGTCGTGGATGATCCAAAGCACCGCCGAGAACCACTTCACCCTTAATGGCAAGGAATACCCGGCGACGCGCCAGCTCGACGTCCGTAAAGGCGAACGATTTAGAATTCGCTGGATCAACATCTCGGGCGAAGAGTTCCACACTATGCACACGCACGGGCATTATCAGCAGGTCGTCGCCCGCGACGCCGCGCCGGTGGATTATCGCGACATTCAGGATACGGTGCTGGTCGCTCCGGGGCAGCGCGTCGACGTAGTCGTCGATGCCAACGCACGGCCCGGCACCTGGCTCGTGCACTGTCACGTGCTCGATCACATTCAAGATGCCAGCGGGATGCCAGACGGCTTGATTACCGCGATTCACTACGTCGGAACGCCCAACGTGATGGCGTCGATGTACCGCGCGATGATGCCGATGCAGAATACGAGCAAAAAGGCGCTCAGCTTTGGCATGACCGTACTGCTGGGTGCGATCGCCGGCTTCACGATCTTCCTCGGCTTGCCGATCGCTCGCGCGCGGCGGCTTTCGGCGGAAACCGTCGCGCTGCTCAACGCGCTTGCCATCGGGATTCTTCTCTACCTCGTCGTGGAGATCGCGCAGAGTGCGATTCTCCCGATCTCGACCGGCGTCAACGCCTGGCATGCCGGAACGGCCGGGTTCCCGGCGGCATTGATTCTTGTTTTTGTTGCCGGTCTGCTGATCGGATTGGTCGGGCTGGGGAGCGCCGCAACCCATTTTACGCGCCAAGCGGCTGCGCACGCCGACAATCCAGTCGTGCTGGCGGCAATCATCGCCATCGGAATCGGGGCCCACAATTTTGGTGAGGGCTTGGCCATCGGCGCGTCGGCCGCATCGGGCGCGACCGCTGTGGCCGTCGCGTTGATCATCGGCTTTGGACTGCATAATGCGACGGAGGGCTTTGGCGTCGCCGCGCCGCTCGTTGGCCGCGTCGTTCCGAGTTGGGCGCAGATCGGTCTCGCCGGTCTGATCGCGGGCGGCCCGACCTTCATCGGTACGATCTTAGGCTACAGCTTCTACTCGCCGGTGCTGTCTGTGTTCTTTCTCGCAATCGCAATCGGGGCGCTCGTTTTTGTGATCGGAGAGTTGTGGAGCGTGCTTCGGCGAACGGGATTGACGGCATTCGTAACGGCGACGATGTGCGCCGGCTTTTTGATTGCGATGGCCACGGAGCTCTTCGTCGACGTCAACGGAGGCTAGCGGCAGAGTTAGCGCTTCAGAGTTTATTTACCCGTAGCGGGTAGGCTCTTGCTTCGCGTGACTCTCACCCCCTCATGGAGCGACTAAGGTGTTAAAGGTTCTAGTCCGACTCTCGGTTATGGCGGCCGCCGCGTCAATGGTCGCCTGCCAAGGTGGCGCTGCGGGAAACCCGGCGATCCCGATGACGCATCAAGCCTCCTTTATACGGCCGGCGGCGATCGGCGAAAAAACTGTCAACTGGCCGCAATACCGTTTCGACGACAACCATACCGGCTTTAATCCGCACGAAAAAATTCTCAACAAATCGAACGCGCCGCAGCTACAGCTTTTGTGGCAAGGGCAACTCGGCAAGTTGGTCGACTATTCGTCGCCCGCCGTCGTCAACGGCGTAGCCTACCTCGCATCGAGCGACGGCGTTTTGTGGGCGTACTCGGCCAACGGTTGTGGCCAGAGCCTGTGCAGCTCGCCGATGTGGCAGTCGACGCAGATCGCGCAAATGATGGACTCGCCGACGGTCGCCGGCGGATTCGTCTACGTTGGCTCGCAGACGTCGTTCTCCTCAAACGCCGGAAAGCTTGACGTCTTCTCGGCCGCCGGCTGCGGTCAATCGCTCTGCCCGCCACTCTGGCAAGGCGTCGCCGGAACCGATGCCATTCTGCAATCGTCGCCTACGGTCGCGCGCGGATTGGTTTACGTCGGCGCGTATGACGGCAAGCTCTATGCCTTCAAGGCTTCGGGCTGCGGGCAGAGCACCTGCGAGCCGGTCTGGACCGGAATGACCGGCGGATCGATCGAATCGACGGCGACGGTCGCCAACGGCGTGCTCTACATCGGCTCAGACGACGGCAAGCTCTATGCATTCAAGGCCAAGGGCTGCGGTTCGTCGAGTTGCGCTCCGTTGTGGACGGGAACGCTAGGATATTCGGTCTTCGAATCGTCGCCGGCGGTCGTTAAAGGCATCGTCTACATCGGTTCGCAGCACGGTGTGGCGGCCTTCAAAGCAATGGGTTGCGGCAAGTCGACGTGCGCGCCGCTGTGGCGAGCCTCCGACAGCAACGACTTCTTCAACGGCTCACCGGCAATCGCAAACGGCCGCGTCTACGTCGGCGTCGAAGACGGCATCAACGTCTACAAGGCTAAAGGCTGCGGCAAGTCGACCTGTCCGCCGATTTGGAGCGGTTTCGGCGTCGGCCGCCAGGCCGCCGTCGCATCCTCACCAACGGTCGCCAACGGCGTGGTCTACGCCGGACGCAACACTGGTGAAGTTCTCGCGTGGCCCGCGGCCGGATGCGGAGAATCGACGTGCGATAACATCTGGAGCGGCGAATTCAACGAGCAAATCGTGACCTCGTCACCCACGGTCGTCAACGGCCAACTCTATATCGGCAGCGCCGACGATACCTATCCCTCGGAGATCTCGGGGCGGCTTTACGTCTTCGCGCTCCCCGATCTGCGCGGCCGCCGCCGCTGATCCACACAATCGCTGTAAGGTGCGGGCGTCAAGTTGGTGTGCCCGCACCAGTACCATCGCCACTTCTCCGGTGATGGCGTGGCGGTCGTGCTTCCCGAGTTGTAGTTGTTAAAAAATGCTTTACGCACCGTTGCATCGCTCGCCATTGACGATTGCAGATTTAGGAGATTCGTCGAATCATAGGCCTGCAAGCCATATGCGGCATTGAAGGAATAGAGCTTCGACCATGGTTCGAGCGAGTCGAGCGGCAAGGCGTAGGTCGTCGTATCGGTTAGCATCGGTGACGTCGCGCTTACCAGCGCGACAATAAATGCGGGATTGTTTCCTTGGTTGGGGCTGATCGAAGGAATGCCGAGGGTGCCGATCCGACCGCCGGCTATCGGTGCAATCTCGAACGTTGCATGGTGAATGTGGCCGAGAAGAAACGCGCTGGGACTCATCCCGGCGAGGATTGACAGTAAACGCTGCGTGTAGGCTTCCTTATAGAGTGGCGTGGCGGCGTTGTTGTTGATCGAGGCATACTCGTCGATGCCCGGAGGGATGTGCGTCATCAGCAACGGATGCCCGCCAATCACCGGGGCTCTCGAGGCCAACCAGTCCAGTTCGTCGGCGCCGGGGTCGGAGCCGGGCTTCCCGCACTTATTTTGGTAGAAGCTCGACCAGAAGACGCTGTTTAGAACGATCGCCGGCATCGCTCCAAAAGGCCGCAGGCGCATCGTATAATAGCCGCCGTTCGAGAACTGCTGCACGAAATTCGAAGCGGCCCTACCGCGATTGACCAGCGCGCGCCACGCCATGGCCGTATGGGAAAGAAACGGACTCGCGGGCGTGCTCATGTAGTTGCCGCAATAGCCGTCGTTGTTGCCGAGCGCAACGACGAACTGAGCCGACGGATAGCTCGCCCCAAACTCCATCGCCAGAAAAACCATGGTCTTGTCGACGAACTTTTCGTAAGCGGCGGGAGGCGCGCTGGGGTCGGCCTTCGCGAATCGATCGGGGAACTGATGGGCCATGAAGTCGCCGGCTACGACGACGACCGGCGGATCTGGCAGGACGCTCTTCATCGCCGCCAGGGCGGACTCGAGCAATGCGAAGTTCGTGTCGCTGAAATATGGGCTGGGCGGCTTCGTCGATTCGGAAAGAATCGAGTGCCACTGGCCGGCCGGCGATGCAATGAGCCGATCGACCAGCGTCGCGTCGTCGAACGGGTTGAAGTGCACGTCGCTGGTCAGCAGCCAGGTCTGCGGCGGAGCACCGCCGCGCGGCGCCGACGGCGGCAAGCTCGTTGAAGAGCCCGCGCAGCCGGCGAGCATGAGAAGCGCAAAGATAAGTCCGGTTCTCACGGAACGGCTTCGGCCGTACGCGATAAATCGTCGAGAACGGGGATGAAGTGTTTGGACATCTGCTTGGCCATCGGACCGAGGAGAATGGCCATCGGCCCGGAGATGGCGACGTTATGTGCGATGGTGCTGCCGGTGCCGTCGGGCGTAATCTCGCAAGTGAAGACGAAGGTGGCGCCGGGTGGCCCGTCCATCGTCATGGTAAATCCGCGCCCTTCGACGACGTTGGAAAACGTAACGTCGTGCGTCGTGTCGCGATTGGTGGTCATCTTTCCCTTAACGCCGTTGCCTAGCGGTCCGTCAACCTGCGCCGCCTTGATGCCGGAGTTCCAGCGGCTCCAATTGTTCGGGTCGCTCCAGACACGCCAGACCCGCTCGGGTGAAGCCGTCGTCGACCGGGAAACGCCATACGTTTTCATGGTCTCTCCTTTAGGTACCGCGCGGTTCGGATTCTGCCTAAAGTTTACTTAGCGGTGCTGACCATCATGTTGAGCGGACCGTAGAAGCCGCCGGTAATTTGCTTAATCGGCAACCCACCAGCGGGATACTTCCAGAAATCGACGTCGCCGCTCTGCGATGTAATGAGGCGGTTCTTCTGAATCCAGAATCCGCCGGCACTTCCGCCGTTGAGCGCCGTCGTGCCTGCCAGCGTCGCGCTGCTGCCGCTAACCGTGAAGCGGTAGACGTCGGACGTTTCTTGATCGCCGACCGCGAGGTAATGACCATCCCACTGAACTCCCCCGGAAAAGACAATCGTCTGGTTGGTGGAGATGGGAATAAAGCCGTTCCCGCCTTTGGGAAGCTCGGCAAGCGGCGTCTGCCCGCTACCGTCGACGAAGAGGTTGCCCTTCGGGTCGTAACCCGAGAAAAACGGTTGGAACGGCGCGGCGTAGATGGTACCGGAGCCCGAGCCGTGCGCATACACGACGACGTTGTCGTTGTCGATCATCGTCACGGCTAGATTGCCCGTTTTGGGATCCACCGCACAACTCGCCGGAACGCCGGCCGAGATATTGACTGTCGCGATCGGCGTCGTGCCGCCGTGTTCGAACTCGAAGACTTGATTCGATCCGGTTGCAACGACCCACCAGTTGCCGTGACTCTTCTTAGAGGTACATTCGCCCTGCGCCGAGTTGATGCCGGTAATCGTGCCGGCCAGCTGCCCGGAGGGGTACGTGTACGAAAGCACCTCGCTGCCGTAGAAGTTCGCGACGTACAGTAAGCTGTTCTTCTTCGCATTCGGCGACATCCACGACCGGGCAGACGATGCGTACCCTCGCTCTGCCCGTTGCGGAAGCATCCCAACGGGGCCGGTCGTCGACGGCTGACTCGCGGAACAGCCGCTCATGACGGCAGCCGACGCGGTAATTAAGTAGAATAACGCCTTCAATCTCATCGGCGTGGTCTTATCGAAAGGGAAACCCGCACCCTCCGCCTCCGCGCCGCCGTAGAGGCGCGCAAAGGTAAACGCGCTCGGCGGTCGCGAAGGCGCGTCGACCTGCTTTTAGAACGGACGGTAAAGCGATGCCCCTGCATCGGCCAGTGCACCCGCGCGATTCAGCCACAACCGACGTCTACGCGACGCGGGCTATGGACGCAACGATCCCCAAACACCGCGTGCCTCGCGAGGGCTTACGCCCCGACGTGGCCTTGCAGCTTGTCGTCGACGAGCTGATGCTCGACGGCAACGCCCGACAGAATCTCGCGACGTTTTGTCAGACGTGGTTCGATGACGGGATTCACAAGCTTATGGATCTTAGCCTCGACAAGAACATGATCGACAAGGACGAGTACCCGGCAACGGCCGAGATCGAGAGCCGCTGCGTGCATTTGCTGGCGCATCTGTGGAATTCGCCGGCCGCAGGAACGACGATTGGATGTTCGACGACCGGCTCGAGCGAGGCCGCGATGCTCGGCGGCCTCGCGTTGAAATGGAAATGGCGTGAACGTCGCGCTAAACTTGGCAAACCCGCCGACAACCCGAACATCGTTACCGGTCCGGTGCAGGTTTGCTGGCACAAGTTTGCTCGGTATTTCGACGTCGAAATACGCGAGGTTCCGCTAGAGCGCGATCGTTTGGGCATGACACCGGAGGAAGCCCTCAAGCGTGTCGACGAGAATACGATCGGGGTCGTCCCGACGTTCGGCGTGACCTTCACCTGCCAATACGAACCGGTGGCGGAGATTTCCGAGGCGCTCGATACGCTTGAGCGCGAAACCGGGCTCGATATCCCGATACACGTTGACGGCGCGTCGGGCGGATTCATCGCTCCGTTCGTCGACCCGGAGATCAAATGGGATTTTCGCTTGCCGCGCGTTCGTTCGATCAACGCGTCGGGGCATAAATTTGGATTGGCGCCGCTAGGCGTTGGGTGGGTGATTTGGCGCGAGGCCGCCGATTTGCCCGAAGGGCTGATCTTCCACGTAAACTACCTGGGCGGAGATATGCCGACGTTCGCGCTCAACTTTTCCCGGCCCGGCGGCCAGGTCGTCTGCCAGTATTATTTGATGCTGCGCCTGGGGATGGACGGCTACCAGCGCATCCACCAACGCTGTTACGACGTCGCGCAACATTTTGCGCGCAGCATCGCCGCGCTTGGCCCATTCGACGTGCTTTTCGATGGCGATAGCAGCAGTGGTATCCCTGCGGTTTCCTGGACGATGCGCGAGGGATCGAATGCGGGATATTCGCTGTTCGATCTATCCGACCGGCTGCGCGCGCGCGGCTGGCAGGTCGCGGCATACACGATGGTCCCGAACATCACCGACATGGCCGTAATGCGCGTTCTGATTCGGCACGGCTTCAGCCTCGATTCCGCCGACGCATTACTCGAAGATATTCGGCGCTCTTTGGAGTATTTCAAAACGCATCCGCTTTCCAAACCGATGACCGCGACGGAAGGCGCCTCACACGATCACCACGCTCGCGTAAAAGCATAGAATAATAACAAGAACGGATAACCATCATGTACGAGTGTAGCAGCTGCAGACGAATGACCGACGATTACGTGCCGGAGAGCGGCCTGTGTAGAGATTGCGAACGTAAGCGCAACGAATCTCAGGATGAGCGCCGCCACGAAGGCGACGAGAAGCACGGAAAACCCTAGCAAACCAAGAGTTATTTTGTAGCAGTACTCCGAAAAATGACGGACGGGAGTCGTCGTTCGTAGAAGGCCGCCTTATGGAAATAATCAGCCGCGCGACTTTATTACTAATAAGCGTCGCCCTGCTGGGCACAGGCGCAACATCAACCTCAACCGTAGCGCTCAAGCCAATCAGCCAGACCGCGCTGCAAACCATGGTTGAAACGACGGCCAAAGAACTCCTCATCCCAGGCGCTGTCGTACTACTGCGCACGCCGCAAGGCGAGTTTGTGGCCGCCTACGGCACCACGAAGCTTGGCACGACGAACCCGCCGACCGCAGACACCTATTTCCGAATTGCCTCGAACACCAAGACGATGACGGCCGCGGTGATCGTGCAACTGGCCCAGGAAGGCAAGCTGCGGTTCAGCGACCCCGTTTCAAATTATGTTGCGGGCGTGCCTAACGGCGACCACATCACCATCGCGGAGCTGCTGGATATGCGCAGTGGTCTCTACAACTTCCTCAATGCTCCGGAGCTTTCGGAGAGCGCCGACCACGATATGACCAGGGTTTGGTCTCCGGCCGAGTTACTTTCTATAGCTTTTGCGCACCCGCCCAATTTCTCGCCCGATGCGGAGTACGAGTATAGCAATACCAACTACGTACTGCTCGGCCTCGTCATCGAGAAGGTCGAACGCAAGACCTTGTCCCAGGCGATGCAGGATCGATTGTTCGGACCGCTCGGCTTGCAGCACACCGAATTGCCTGCCAGCGACGTAAACGCAATCCCCGCACCCTACTCCCACGGATACCTGTACGGAAGTGCCTCAGTCGCTTTCGTTGGAGAGCCGCCCTATTCGGACGCAGTCAAGGCCGCGGCCCGCGCTGGGACGCTTAAACCCACTGACTATACGGGGCTGAACCACTCCTTTGCTTGGGCGGCGGGGAGCGCCATCTCTAACGCCAACGATTGCGCAACCTGGATCCAAGCGTTGGTCTCCGGCCACGTGTTCGATGCCGGGTATCAACAGCTTTGGCTTAACAGCCTACGGCCCGAGGACCCGAAGAAGCCTGACGGTCAAGCGTACGGGTACGGCATCATACTGCTGCGCTGGGCTTCCAACGCCATGTACTATCACGGCGGCGAGACAGCCGGTTACAATTCGTTCATCGGTTATGATCCCACCAATAAGGTGACGTTGATCGTCTGGACCAATTTGACCGTGTCGCCCGACCAAGTCCCGACTGCCAACGCCCTCATGTTGAAGGTGCTCGACCAAATCTACGTCGTGTCACCGCTAACGCCCACTCCGCCGCCGAGCACCTCCCCCTAAAAGTCGCCGCACGCCGCTCGCACGCCAGTGCGGTATGGTGAACGCCATGAAGAATCTTCTAACCGCCGCCGCTTTGATCGGGATCACGGCGCTGATGTCAAGCCCCCCGGCCGTCGCCGCGGGTCACGACGGACAACTCCCACTTTATCCCCATGGCAGCCCGGCTGCCGGCATGTCTGACATCCCATCGAATGCTCTAGCTCAAGGCGTTCCTTACCAGCAGAGCACGACCGACTCGGTGCAAACCGTCGATCAGTGGTATAAAGCCAACGCGCCCAAATCGTGCAGTCGAATGGCCGCGTCGGGGGCAGTACGGTACTCGTGCCCCGGGGGATACATTGTAATCCAGACCCACGGAGGAACGCTTATCTCGTTCGTTCCGGCAATGCCGCGCTTTTAACGGCGGACAGCGCAGCTTTTTCGGCTTCGCCGCTCGCGACTAAGAGCGCCGCTCTTACGCGCCTGCCGGGCTCCATTTATATTCCAGATACTCGCGCTCATCGGCAGCACTTTTGGGGCCCAGCATTCGTTCGATGACGTGAAGGGCCGCGTCTATTCCGGTGCTCGTTCCGGCTGCCGTCACAACATTTCCGCTGTCCACGAAAAGCGAATCCGTGACCACCTGAGCGTTTGGTGCGCGTTTGCTCAGCATCTTGAGCGCGCCGTGCGACGTCGTTACGCGCCGGCCGTCAAGTATGCCCATCTCGGCCGCGACAAGCGCGCCCGTGCACACGGTCAGAATTGTCGCGCCGCCGGCAAGCTGACTCTTGACCCAAGCGATCGTCGCGGAATCTCTGCCGAGATCCTTAGGAAACGAGCCGGGGATGATGACTACATCGCATCGCGGCGCGTTGGACACCGCGAACTGCGGCGTATAGTCGCCCAGTACTTGCAAAGGAATGCTGCCTGACGCCTTACCGATAGTAACGATGCGGAATTCATCGGTATCAGAGTTACCGTCGTACCCGGACGAATAAAAAACCTCGGCCGGCCCCGCCCAATCCAGAAGGACGCTGTAGCTTCCGAGAAGCACACCAACCGTCTTGCGGTACTTGCGATTCCGCATCATGTCGCCAGCCGAGTCGGCTCGTACATTCTCGGCTAGCGAGCCAAGCCCTAACGCAATGAGACCGGATGTGCGTAAAAATGACAAGCGTATCATTTACGCACACGTTCCTGTGGGCGCTTGCCCAGCCTTGACGATGGCAGCAACATGTCACAAGGCACTTCCTACAAGCATCACGGCGTTCGTTTTCACGGGGTTTGCGTTATCCGTTGCCTGCCTTCGATATCCGAAAACAGCAATGTAACCGCCCTGCTCAAGGCGGGCTACGATCGGCGAAGAGTGCGTCCAAGGAACGAGCGCATCGCCTAGTCAAGGAACGTGCAGGGGTTGCTTCACGGAACCCCGATCGCCGAAAGGCGCACTCGATTACCATGAAGGATGGGCTATGTTCATTTCGGTTATTCACAGGATCAGTGATCCCGATGCGTTTTGGGCCACCGCGGCGAGCGCCGCGAACGACATCCCCGCAGGCGTCACGCTGCACCAAACCGTCGCGAGCAACGACCGCTCGACGGCGATCTGCTTATGGGAAGCCGCCACCGTCGACAGCGTTAGGGACGTTCTCGAGCCGCTCATCGGGAAGTTCTGCAAAAACGAATACATTCCGATCGACGCCGCAAGCTCGATGGGACTCCCTGCGGCTGCAAGCGCCACTGCTTGAGTCGGTCCGGAGAGGGTGCTAAACAGCCCTACATATTTTCTCACGAGCGCGCGGGCGTGCTCGACGACCCTGAACGAGAAAGCTGGCTTCCGACGGCCGCGATTGTAGAGCGGCTCGACGTTCCCTCGGGCTCGCGAGTTCTCGATTTTGGCACCGGTACGGGGCGCTATGGAGTCGCATTTGCTCAAGCCCGCCCCGACGTCTGCGTCGTCGCTTATGACGTGCAGCCCGAGATGCTCGACATCGTCCGCCGCCGGACCGCAGACTTATGCCTCGAAAACCTCAGCGCCGCAAGTTGGGAAGAGACGCAGGCGAGAGCGCCGTACGAGCGCATCTTCGCACTCAATGTGCTCCACGAAATCGACGACGCTACGCTTCGTTCCCTCGCGCCGCTGCTCGCGCCGCAAGGCGACGTCCTGATCTTCGACTGGGATGCAACCATCGATCGCCCAACAGGCCCACCGGCCGAGCACGCTCATAGCCCCGACGAGGGATGGGGCCGCATCGATCGCAGCGGCTTGCGATGCATCGAACATATCCGGGACCCGCGTTTTCCCTACCACTTCATCGTGAGAGCCGCGCGCCGAACGTAAGCGCGAGAGCGAGGAGAGGGTGGGATTCGAACCCACGGAACCCGCAAAGGTTCAGCGGTTTTCAAGACCGCCGCATTCAACCGCTCTGCCACCTCTCCGCGCGTGTTTTAATGCGGGCTTTCGCTCCATAGACCTTTCGAGAGTTCACGGAGCGAGGAACGAGTCGATGAAGGGTTTTGGTGGCGGCCATGCCTCCTGCGGCACTTCGCCCTGCGACCCCCCGGGCGGGACCCGATTATTTGGTGGCGAAAATGCTCGGCCGTCTGAAGAATCTCGGGGAATATTGCTATGAACTCTGAAGAGCTTCGCGTTACCCAAGCGCCGATGACACAGCTGAACGCGCTAATTCGCTTGGGTGAGCGTTATTGCGTCGTCTATCAGACGCTACGGCAACCGCGGCAATGCTGGTTTCCAAAAATACTGTGGCGTAAAGGCTAGGACTTCCTCATGCCAACTTACATGGACATCCACGAGATTCCGGGAGCCACTGCGGAAGCGGTTGCGGCCGCGCATTTGGCCGACGTAGAAACTCAAGGCAAGTACGGCGTCGTGTATCACAAGTATTGGCTGAATGAAATCCAAGGCAAAGTGTTCTGTCTCTGCAGCGCCCCGAACCCTGAGGCCGCCATGAACGTGCATCGCGAAGCACACGGCCTAGTTGCAGAGAAAATTATCGAAGTAGCTCCAGAGGTCGCGGAGGGATTTTTTGGCGGATCTGAAGTGAACTCTGCCGGGGCCGTTCTTCTCCCCGGGGGCACCGCAGATAACCGCGACCCCGGCATCCGGACGGTCATGTTCACCGACATCGTTGGCTCGACGGCAATGACGCAACGCCTTGGGGACGAAGCCAGCATGACGTTTCTTAAGGTTCACGACACGATCGTGCGAAATGCTCTGCAAGCGTTCGGCGGTCGCGAAATCAAGCACACGGGAGATGGCATCATGATCTCCTTCGTGTCGGCAGCAGCAGCTGTTCGATCCGCGATCCAGATTCACCGAACACTATCTGAGTATGTTTGGCAGAACGATGATTTATCAGTCAAGGTTCGGATCGGCGCCGCTGCGGGAGAGCCCGTGGAAAGCAATAGTGACCTCTTCGGATCGACAGTTCAATTGGCATCAAGGATTTGTGCGCACGCTCAACCCACGCAAAGTCTTGTCTCCAACGTAGTCGCCGAATTGTGTGTTGGGAAAAGCCTGGCGTTTCGGGATCTTGGCAAAGTCCTGCTCAAGGGCTACGACGATACGGTCCACGTTCACGCCGTTCATTCGGCCGAAACGCCATAAGGGTATTCGTAGTCGCAAGGTGCGCCGCGGTTAACCTAAGCTCGAGGCGCCCGCCGGACAATAGGCTCGAATGGCGGCCACGACGCTGGGATCGGCCTGCCGCGCGTGACGATAGTAAATGATATATGCCGATTCACGAGTTGTGACCACGAATACGGTCATGGCAAAAGACTGAGACCCGACGTGTTCCTGTTCGTCCGATTGCAAGCCGGTGCCCGAGCACGTAGCGAATGTCTCCGGCTTAGCTTCGGAGTTCGACGCTAGGTTCAGGGAAGTCGTCAGCCGAGCACCCTCCTCGAGCGACGTCGTGGCAAGGATAATGCTATCGCCGCTCTCCGTCTGCCACCCACCGATATTTTCGATCAGCGTTTTAGCCGTCCATCCGGAAGGGGGCTTGAGCAAAGGCAGCGTTGAGGTTGACGCGGGACAAGCCGTGCGGAGGAACTCCTCGGTCTGTGGATCGACCGCGACTCCCGAGGCGCGGGAATTTACAAACAAATAGAGAGTCGAGCCCGACTGTTCGATGACGAACTCCGTATTGGGAAGAGACCCCGATGACTGTCCAGACAGAATGATGCCCGGGTGACCACACAATGTCGCCTCGGTCTTCCATAGCGGCGCGTTTGGGGGCGCGAGCCGGTCACGAATGCGAGCCATTGCCACACTTGGCGGCAGACCGTTAGGGGGAACCGCAAGCACACTCAGCGTCTCGCCGCCTGATGAGCCCGATTTCGCCCATATGATCGGAGATAGCTTCGCGAGATCTGAATTAACGATCCATCCTGGCGGGAGGTTCAGGGGTGTCGCGCCGGTTGCGCCAAGGGCCGCAACTGGAACCAATGCGAAAAAAAAGCACGACAGCAGAAGACGCGCCATGCAGCTTGGCTTCCATACATCGCTGCGCTGCACGCCCTTCACCATCCTATTTCTTACCTTCGCTGACCGCCGAGCCAAACGGATCGTTGAATCCGCCGATCGCTTTTGTCGGCATACCGCCGGCGGGGTATTTCCAGAACAGGACGTTCTCGTTGCCGAGGTTGGGCCCGATGAAGGTGTCGCCTTGGATGAAGAACTGAAAGATGCCCGTCGTACCGGTGAGCGGAGTCTCGCCGACCACCGTGCCGGCGGAGTGCGTGACTTTGACGTGATAGATTACCGGGGGGCTCGTCCCTATGATGCCGCCTCCGTCTCCAATGGCTAAGTACTTGCGGTGCCATTGAATATTGGTGGCTTGGACGATGCTCTGACTGAACGCGATTGGGATGAGCGCTCCGGCATTCTTGCGAAGCTCGGCCAGCCGGAACGCAAGCGAGGAGTCGACTCCATCGGCGTAGAGGTTGCCTCTGTCGTCGTACGTCACGAACAGAACGAACTTCATCTGGCTGTCGGTGTAGAGCGTCGGCGTGCCCTGAGCGTGTGCGTATATGGCGACACTTCCGGCGCCGGCGCTCAAGGTTTGGGCGTTGGCAACGGCGAGGTTTCCCGTTGTCGGATCTACCGAGCAGCCTTCCGGGGCGTTGTTGGTTTCGGTCAAGGTGGCGATCGGAACGGTCCCGCCGTGCGCGTACTCGACGATGTCGTTGGTCCCCTCTTCAACGATCCAGACGTCACCCGCTTTGTCAACGCATTCACCCGCCGGGACGTTCAAGCCGGTCAGCGTCCCCTGGAGCTTTGCATCAGGAAACGAATACACGTAAACGCTGTCGTTGCCGTCGTCTGAAAGGTAGAGGAGATCGCGTTTGGCCAGGCCCGGAGCCATCCACGAGGCGCCTCGTCTAAGCAGCTGCGCGTTCGCGGTGGGCTGTGTTTGCGGCCCGCCACTGCACCCAGCAACGGCGACCGCAGCCACCAAAGCGCCGGCGATCAAAGCAATCCGTCTCATCGGTTGCGTTTTGCTTACCGCCCGCGCCGAAGCCTGCTCGCTTGCGCGGCTGTCAATCAGGGAGACGCGGCGCCATTGGACATGTCGAGATCACGCGTTCATCCCGCTCGACGTATTGAATTCACTCGCCCGCGTTACTCTTTCGAACGGGGGTTGTAGGCGGCTCCTTTCACCGAGTAGCTTGGCGTCAGACCATTGGTAAAGCTGTAAAGGAACGTCAGAGCGCCCGGGCTGTAATTGTACACATCAATCTCGCCGGCCACATAGTTCGCCGTTGCAAAAGCGGTCGAGTTTTCGTTCAGGTGACCCCAGAAGGTTTCGCCGTGCAGCGCGAATGGGCCGCCGACGAGCGTGCAATCCGGCTTGCATCCGGAATAGACCCAGAGCGCTCCGATATTGTTGGCGGACGTATCGATCGCGACCAGGTTACCGGCGTTATCGATGTCGAGGCCGCCCGGGCTCGTGTTCTGATAACCCGTGGCACTCACGCCGGCGCCCTTACACTTCGCAAAATAGACTAGGGCCGGGAAAAACTGCCGGTTATAGGCCGAAGCCCAGCAGTTGCCCTTTTTGTCCATCGCGACGCCGACCATTTGAAAAATGGCCGGGTTCGTGAGGTTGGTCTTGCAGCCACCCTTCATCGTGCACACCGAGACGCTGCCGGGCTTGCTCCCGTTGTCCATCATGTTGGCGACGGCGATTTTATCCTTGAGCGCGTTGTTGCTTGCGGCATCGACCGGTTGTCCGAACGAGTCGCTCGTGGAGGCGGCGTTGGACCCGCACATGTCGGGGCCCTTAAAAATAATGATCGAGCGGCTGCCGCCGTCAGGATCGATGACGTTGCCCTTACCGTCGACAGCGACACCGTTTAAATATTGCACGCCGGGAATGCTGCACGTCGGCGCGCCGTTCTTCTTGTTGTTGCTCTTGTAGCCTAGAATGCTCGGGCTATTGAACTGGCTAACGTATAAGCCACCCTTAGCCGCCTCGGGCGTTTCGAGCGCGGCGATCACGCCGGCGTTTTAATATTCCGGCGCGAAAGCCGACGCACTGGGCGAGATGCCGTTCCCCGCACAAGCGGCGAGGGTTCCAATAGCAACCGCGCCGAGTAAGAATGCTGACGGACGCATGCGAAGCGACCTCCTTCTCCCATCCGAGTTCCGTTGACCGGGACGTGCTCCTCGCGGCAAAGTCTCACGTTAGTCCCAAGATGCGCCGTTGCGCCGGGTTATGCTTGAACTCTAGAAACTGTAGATCGGAGCTTCAGGCCCGCTGGGCGTCGTGAATTTGAAGACCGTCCCGAGGTCGTTCGCTCCCCCGTAAACGGTCGTGCCGTATAGGGTAGTACCGATTTCGTGTAGCGTAGACGCAGCCAATCTGCCGTCGCCGGGGGCACCTGTGAAGCTATGCAGCACTGATTCGCTGCCACCGCTCGTTACGGAGAAAACGGTGCCGAAACCGCTCGAGCCTCCCGCCTCCGTGGTTCCATAGTAGATACCGTTTACTTTGATCAGTGCCCCGAATGGATAGGTACCATCGGACGCTACGCCAAACGCGTGCACGACGTTCTCGACCCCACCGGTCGTAATCTTGAAGACGGTGCCGACGTTGGCTGCACCTCCTTGGCTAGTCGTTCCGTAGAGCACGCCACCATCGACAATCAAGTTGCCGTAGGGGGCTGCGCCGTCCGCTCCGCCTGAGAAGTTATGGAGCACGCTATAACTCGTTCCGTTTGGTTTGATTCTAAAGACCGTCCCGAGGCTGCTGGTCCCACCGCCAACCGTCGTTCCATAAAGATACGATCCGACGTGGAGCAAACCCGCATACGCAAAGCCTGCGTCAGTGTGGGTTGCTCCAAAGTTGTGGAGCGTTGTTAAGACGCTCCCCGAGATCGTGATCTTAAATACGGTTCCGACCCCATTGGCCCCGCCGCCGTAGGTCGTGCCGTACACCGCCGGGCCCACTTCGATCAACCTGCCTTCCGGATCGCTACCATCGCTACCGACAAAGTTGTGGAGTACGTTATCGCCGCCCGAAAACTTCGCTGCAAATATCGTGCCCTGATTACCCGTGCCGCCTGCCTGCGTAGTGCCATAGAGGCACGAGCACGTGACGACTCTGAGGACTGGCCCAGTGGGATACTCGCCGTCGGGTGGACCCGCACACTTGTGAATGGGCTTTTCGACGCCGCCGGTGGTGATTTTGTAGACGACGCCTCTATCGGACGACCCACCATGTTGCGTCGTACCGAAGAGCAGCGACCCGATGCTTATGAGACCGGCCCAGGGTAGAGCACCACTTACTTGCAGGCCTCGCACGCCGGATCGCATCGCGCTTGGCAGAATGGGGCGTACAGCCGGCTCGGTCCGAGTCGGCGGCGCAAGCGAGGAGCTGCCGGTCGTGGAGCAACCTGCCACCGCGACGCCACCGGCAACGAGCAGCGCGCTGACCATCCGACCCTTGGCATTATCAACGATTCGCATTCTCCATCTCCGAGAACTAGCGTCGTGTTGCTCGCTGCCCTTGCTTTTAGGCCACACCAAAGCAAGCCAACGTCCTCTTGATTTGTTGGGCAGCCGCGCGCGCGTTCCTGTATTCAGAGATCTGCCAGCTTTGTTTAGGCCCCACGCGGCGCGTACTTCAACGACGTGGCCGTATTGAAGAGTACGATCGGCGAAGGGAGCAAAACGCCGTCGCCAAGCAACTGGCGTAGCGCCGCGAGCGTTGCGCCCCCCTCTTCGGTTGCATCGATTCCCTCCTCGCGATGGAGATCGCGCATCGCATCGTCGGCGCTCTCGTCGGAAACGGCGACGGCGTGTCCACCCGATTCACGAAGCGCACGCAACGTGAGACGATCGCCGATCCCGCCCGGAACGCGCAACCCCCACATCTTTGTCGACGCGTTATCTACGCGAGTGGCCGATTCTTCGCCGCGATGGAACGCCCGAACGATCGGCGCGCAGCCCTCGGCTTGGACGCTGACCATCACGGGGCGCTCGGAACCGATCCAGCCGACCCGCTCCAACTCGGCAAACGCCTTCCACATCGCGACGAGGCCCGTACCGCCGCCGGTCGGATAGACAATCGTGCCGGGAATGCCGCCGAGTTGCTCGACCAGCTCGAAGCCCATCGTCTTCTTCCCCTCGACGCGATAAGGCTCGCGAAACGTCGCAACGTTAAAGGCCCCCGTTGCACGGGCGTGCTCGGCCGCCATGCGCCCGGCTTCGTCGATAAGGCCGTCTACGAAAATCACCTCGGCGGCGTAGCTCTCCATCTCCTCGACGAGCAGGTGAGGCGTATCGCGCGGTACGTAGACGCGCACGCCGATACCGGCGCGCGCTCCGTACGCTGCCAGCGCGCCGCCGGCATTTCCCGCGCTCGGCGCCACCATCGCCGTCAGGCCCAAGCGCTTCGCGACCGTGATCGCCGCGGACATTCCGCGCGATTTGAACGAACCGGTCGGATTCTGGCTTTCATCCTTCACGTACACTTCTTCGCAACGCAAGCGGCTCTGCAATCGCGCGAGCGGAATGAGCGGCGTGCCGCCTTCGCCAAGCGAAACCGGCGTCTCTCCTTCGGCGATCGGGAGCAACTCGCGATACCGCCACATCGTCCATGAGCGTGCATCGATCGGTCGGGAGAGGGAAACATCACCGTAGCGGGCGAGCAGCGGCGCAGAGTCGGTGGGACAGAGGTTCGCCACCGCGTCCGGCGAGCAGCGGTGCGTCGCGTCGAGCGAGCATTCCAAGTACACAGGCAGCATCAAGCCGTACGCTTCGACGGCGAGGAGCGCACCCATACGAAGTAGACCGGAATCGCGCTCAGCAGAATTAGCAACCCAAAGAACGCCTCGCGAGGATAGGCGATATACGTAGCGATTGCGACGCCAAACGATGCGAATATGTAGATCGTCGTCGATACGGGGTGCCATGGCACGCGAAAATCGACCGCCCGTGCATTTCCGGCGCGCCGGTCGCGCGCCCGAATGACGAAGAGCGCCAGCGCCGACAGGCCGTTGAAGACGTAAAACGTCGAAACGACGTAGCTAAGAATATTCTCGAAGCTCCCGGTGAGGGCAATGACAATGGCAACGATCGCTTGCAACACGATCGCGACGACCGGTACGCGCGTTCGAGGACCGATCGACGCGACGCTCCGAAAGAACAGCCCGTCCTGGGCCATGGCATGGTAGAGGCGTGGAACCGTCAACATCCGATTGCCGATGAATCCAAGCGTCGACACCGCGATCACGAGCGATGCGAGGCGCGCTCCAGGCGAACCCACCGCAACGAATAGCACGGCGGAGGCGGGGACGTCGGTGCCCCCCAAACCGCCGACGCCTAGCGCGTGAATGCACGCAGCGTTGACCAGGAGATAAAGGACAGCCACGCCCGAAACTCCCAGCCAGAGGCCAAGCGGCAGGGCAATGGTTGCGCGTTTCACTTCGGTCGCCATGAAGTTCGCGACCATCGCGCCATTGTAGGTAAAGAGCACCGGAATCATCGCAAAGCTGAATGCCGCGAGCGTGCTTGGCGTTGCCGTGGAAAGCGGAGGACCCGGCGACAATGCCGGATGGGCCGCGAAGCCCGCCACGATGATGGCCGCGAATGCGGCGAGCTTCAATACGGTTAATCCATTCTGAACGTTGCTGCCTTGACGAACGCCAAGGCAGTTCACAAGCGCGAGCACGGCGAGTGCGATCGCCGCAAGCAGCCCCGACGCGATGTGAAAGCCGGTCAGCACCGTGAAGTAGCCCGCGAAGAGCACGGCCGCCGCTGCGAGGCCACCACTGAACGATGCGAGCAGCGATGTCCAGCCGTAAGCGAACGCGACAACTGGGTGAAACGCATCGTGCAGGTAGGCGTAGATTCCACACCCTTGCGGACGGCGCGCGGCGAGCTCGCCGAGGATGAAGGCGCCGAAGAGAGCCACGATTCCCCCCGCCGCCCACGCGCACAGAATCAACACCGGAGCGTGAAGGCGTTGCGCTACGGTCGACGGCGTGCGGAAGATTCCCGATCCGACGACACTGCCTATCACGATGAGCGCGACGTCGGACGCGCTGAGGCGCCGCTCGAACGTGCTACACCGGCCGTTCGCCGAGGATCGTCGCGCGCCGGACGTGGCGCCGATTCGGAAAGTAATCGGCGAGCGCGCAGCGTTGCGGCCAGCGGTTGTCCCAAAACGCGACCGTGCCTTCGTTCCAGCGCCAGCGCACTTGAAACTCCGGCCTCTCCATGTGCTCGAAGAGCAAACGTAAGAGCGCATCGCTCGCGCGCGCCGAGAGGCCCTCGATATGCGACGTAAAGTCCCGGTTGACGAACAGAGCCCGGCGCCCCGTCGCCGGATTCGTGCGCGCGACGGGGTGCGAGACCGGCGGATGCTCGGCGCACATGCGGTCGCGTTGGTCTTCGATGCCTAACGCCTTGAATCGCTCGGGCGTGAAGTTCTTCGCGAACGAGCGCACCGCACGCAACTGCGCGACGAGCGTCTCGATCGGCTCGGAGAGCGCTTCGTAAGCCAGATACATGTTGGCCCAGAGCGTGTCGCCGCCCACCTCGGGAATCTGTTCGGCGTAGAGCACCGCCGCTTGCGGCGGCGTTTCGAGGAAGGTTACGTCGTTATGCCAGCGATCGCTGTTGGCGCGATATGTCTCGTCGTGCGCCAAGATCATGACCTCGCGCGCCTCATCGCGCGCTGCGAAGTCGCGCTGTTGCACGGGCGTCAGCGACTGATCCTCAAAGAAGAGGACGAGATGCTCCTCGAGCTCCGAACGGATGCCACGCACGCCGGCTTCGCTGAGCGCGCGCTCAGATCGACGCCCTCGACGACCGCACCAATCGCGGGCGTTAGCGGTTTGGTTCGCACGCAAAGCTGTTCGTGCGCCGGCCTATTTTCCCCCGGCTTGACTGCAGCCGGTCAAGGGAGGCCAGCGAAAGCCTAGCGACTACCAAGAATGGCGGTTAGCGTTTGGCCCTTCGCGAAATTATTTTCGCGCATCCAGACGTCGTTGAACATTGCATCGTGCCGCTACGGAGGCACGACCGCCTCAAGGGAGTCATCGAATCGGCTTCAGGGGAGGGCGACGGGACCTGATGATGAAGCGCACCCGCATGCGAATATTTGTTTTTGTTGCCCTGCTGATGGCCTGCATTGCACCCGCCGCCGCGGAGATTCTAGGTCCCGACGATGCGGTGGCCGTATCCGGCATCGTTCAGGAGCATCTCAACGCCACCGACATCGACGTCAAAATGGTGGGCGAAAAGCCCTATGCCATAGCATATTGGAGCGCGGGCCGGAACTATGCCGCCGGCGAGGCGCTTACGAAAAAGAGCAAGAGTGGCTGGACGATCGTCAAGGTAACAAACGGAAAGTTTACTGACTCGACTCTTCACGCTCTTGGCGTCCCTGAGCCCACCTCGAAAGCGCTCGTCGCCGATCTCAAACGTGCCGCACAATAAGCGGTTAGCCGGAATCGCTCTCGCGCTAGCAACCCTCGCTGTGACGGCGTGTGGGCCGCCGGCAAGAACCGGCATCGAGACCCCAGCGGCTTCGCGCGTCGCGCTCGCACCATCGCGAGGGTGTCATCCAAAGTTCTATTCCCCGCAAGGTGCGCCGCGGCCCGAGCGCGCCAAACTGCGCGGTCCGGGGTTGGTCCTAGGCGGAGGCGGTACCGACGTGAACGCGGAGTTCGTCTGGATCCACGACACCATCGTCGGCGATCCCGCAAAACGCGGCGGCGATCTCGTCGTCTTACGGGCCACCGGTAATAACGACTACGACCGGTACATCTATCGTCTCGCCCCCTTTCACTCGGTGCGGACGTTACTAATTCCAACATGCTCCGATTCCACCACGATCGAAGCCGCCGCTCACGTTATCCAACGATCGGGTGCCGTCTTCTTTGCCGGTGGAAATCAGGCCGATTATGTGGTGTGGAAGAATACGCCGATTCAGAGTGCGGTACAGGGCGTCTACGCACGCGGCGGCGTGGTGGGCGGGACCAGCGCCGGCGAGGCCATCTTGGGCAAGTACGTCTTCGATGCGGTCGCCGAGGGAGAACGCGATACGACGACCGACAATGCCGTCCGGAATCCGTGGGAGCGCATTATCAGCTTCACGTATCACTTCCTTAAGTTCTCCGCACTCGCCGATGCCATTACGGACCAGCACTTCGTTACGCGCAACCGCTTCGGCCGTACCGCCGTGTTCATGGCTCGCCAGATCGCCGAAGGAAAGGTTCGCAACCAAAAGCAGTTAGTGCTTGGCGTCGCCGTTGATGAGGCTAGCGGGATCGTCGTCGATAAGCGCGGTATCGGTACGCTGCTTCTGCAAGGTAAGGGCGGCTCGGCGTTCTTGATTCGCGGAGGCGCGGCGCGGCAGATCGAGCAAGGGCAGCCGTTCGTCTCCGCAAAGCTTACCGTAACGAAGCTCAGCGCGCAGGGGGATACGTTCGATTTTAATGCCTGGTGCGGACGCGAAGCCACTTACTACGTGCGCGTCGACGGCACTCAACCTAACCGCTTGATGTACGACCCGAGGAATCCGTACCGGCCGCCGGCCGGCAGCTGGATTCCAAAATGCTAACTAATAATAGCCCGCGCGCAGCGACTCATTCGTCACCAAAGCATTCCGGTTAAAGCGGGGCCGGTTGTGGGAGAGCACGTAGGCCGAAACGTCGTAGGCTTCGGCGAGTGAGATCGAACCGGCGGCGCCCCTGGGCATGTTGAACTTCACCCAGCCGGTGATGACCTCGAGGTGCGCCATTCCCGCCCCGTCGTTGAACGATTTCGGACCCCACAGCGGTGGAAACGTTCCGCTTATTCCGGCTCCGTTGGTCTGATGGCAGCCCGCGCATTTTTGGATATAGATCGCTTTGCCGCGAGCAACGTCGGGTGTGGCCGACGGGAGCGCCACCGCGAAACCGCTTTGTGAGCTTTGGGCCGATAGAATGGCCCTCCCGCGCGAGAGCCACGCGATATAGGCAACGATCGAAACCATCTGTTTGCCCGCGTACTTTGGCGGGCGCCCGTTCATGCTGTAGAGGAAGCACTCCGCGATGCGGTCTTCCAGCGTGATGACCCGTTTGGCGCGAACGTTCCACTGCGGGTAGCTCGCAAGCGTGCCGGACAGGCTGCCGCCATGCGGTACCGTGCCGCCGGCGATGTGGCACGCCGTACACGACATATCCGCCCGAACAAAGCCTCCGGCTTCGGTGGGCGTATTGCTCAGAATCGCATAGCCATCGCGGATTGCCTGCCCAATTGGGCCGGTCGGCAACGCGTCCGGATCATAGAGCCGAGAGCCCTCCGCGGATGACGCCCCATTGCCGCCGGAGCACGCTGCAACGCCCAGCACGATGGCGACGAAGAGCGCTCGTCTTATCACTGCGCCTGCCGAACCGGAGCTAGTCACCGCCAAGCACAATCGGAGCCGTTCCGGCTCCCGACCAGACTGCGTGAACGCTTTTTGCGGTGAGAGCCCGTGCCTGCGGAGTCGAACGCGTCAGTCGGAACTTCTCGATTTGAGCGGTGCCGCCGCGAGCACCGCTGGCGAGCAAGTCGGCGCCGATAGTGGTCGACGTCGTCGCGACGCGAACTCCCGACGAACCGGCGAACGGCTCGAACGACGCGATCTCACTGAAGTTGGAGGCCATTTCGTGCATCATTGCGCTGCGCAAGTACATCGCCGGATTGCCCTGCAGTGCCGTTCCGGTCGAAAAGACCTTGACGGTTCCCGCACCGGCGAGTTGACCGGCAGCGATTGTTTCGGCGCCCCCGTACGAGCCGGCCAACCATCCCGTGGCGATCGACATCGAACCCCGATAACCCGCCCCGAACGGCGTAAACGAAGCGTCCATGTGCGCGTCGCCCGGATTGTTCGGCCACGCCGGCGGCGCACCGATCGGCGTCATCAGCGAGTACGAAAACACTTTGACCTGCGCGCCCGTTCCGGGTGCGGTTACGATGCTATTGCGCCCGGTGAGGAAGTCGACGAATCCTGCGGCGAGGTTAACGCCCGACGTATCGCTTCCGTACGGCGCGAAGGTTGCGAACGCCGCCGGCGCCCTGCCTAACGCCGGAAGCTCGCTACTGAAGACACGAACCTGATCGGTCGCGCCCGCGCCCGAGCCGACGATGATGTTGTCGGCCGATCTGCCGTCGATTTGTGTGGACGCGACGCTCACGCCGCCCGTTTGCCCCGCGTCGAACGCTTGGAAGCGCGCCAGCTCGGTCGAGAACGGCGTGCCGGAGCTAGACGCGCCCGAGTAGGCGACGACTTCGGGCGAGTGTCCCTTGCCCGCACCGACGATAAGATCGTAGATGCCATCGGCGTCGACGTCGCCGATCGCCACGCTCGGCGTTCCGTAGAAATCCGGGAACGGCGTGATGGTCGAAATCAAGCGATCGCCGTTACCGTCGAACACCCTTACCGTTGCAGGATGACCCGCTGAACCTGCAACGGCTACCGCATAGTCGGAGACGGCGGGAATGACGTTGATCAGCATCATTAACCCATTGTCCTCGTGGTTGAGCCGATGACAATGCAGCACGTATAAGCCCAGGTAATCATTGAACCTCGTGCGCATGGTCAGCGTGCCGGCTTGAATCACCGCCTCTTGCGGTCCAAGCGATGGCGCGGGGACGTTGGCGTTGTCTTCGCCAAACATCTGCGGTCCCAGTTTCAATCCGGTCGTCGGATCGAAGTATTTCGTCACTTGGAAATCGTTAACGTGAACGTGAATCGGGTGCGCGTCATTATTGTGGTTGACGAAATTCCATTCTTCAATCGAACCGAGCCGCGCTTGGATCAACGGAACGTTGGGAAACGCGTTGCCGTCGAACGCGTACACGAACGCCTTCGGATCCGCCTTGCTGGCATGGTTATTGAGAAATCCGCCGTTGATAAGCAGCGTGCGGGTTACGTCGGGGTTGAGTTGCGACAGATCGTGGAACGGTGTCGGCGCGTCGAGTTTTTGGCCAGGATTAAAAGCCGTGGTAACGCCTTGCCCATCTTCCGGATCGGCGTCGAGCAGCGTTTGCGAAGGGAAGATAAAGAAACCATCGGCATAGCTGATCGCCGAAGGCAGGACGCTGAGCGTTCCCAAGCGAGCCGGCGGATTCTGCGTGCCGTTGTTGGTATAGAGAACGCCGGGCGCGGAGAGCGTCCTGGCGCCCGAGCCAAGACCCGGTAGTGAAAGGCGCAGCGACCCTTTGGCGGGCATCGTCACGGCGATCGCAAAGCGGGTCGCCGGCGGAATTAGCAACTGCGTTCCATCCTGTTCGTATGGATAGTGCACTTCGCCATAGGCGATGCCGTCTTGCCCGACGATGGCGATCTTCGGATGGAAGCCCGTAGCGGTTTCGGTGAGCTCAACGTTCATGTAGGCAATGTCGCTGACATTGGCGAGCACCCAAATCTCGGTTTGACCCGGCTTAACCTTCAGGGCCGGCTCGAACTGACCGTTGACCGTAAACTGAACGTCTCGCTGGTAGTCGGGAAGCGACGGATTGGCCCTCATGTCGGCGCCGCCTGAACCCGCGCCCGCCGTGAAACTCTGCAAGTTCGTCGGCACGAACTGTAGGCGCCCGCGCATATTGTTGATCGATAGCGGCCCCGCATACCACACGGTGGCCCATTGCGTGCCTTTCTTCGAGTCCAAGAAGTTTACCGGCGCCAACGACGGGCGGTAGGTGCCGTCGGCGAGTGCGTTGCCTTTGGGCGTTGCCAGGGTACTCACCCATTGCGGCCAGTTCGGATTGGTCATCTGCGCCAGGCCGCCCTTGCGGTCAAACACCGTGTTGTATTGCAGCAACATGGTGCGGATCGGAACCTTGTTTTGGGTGACGAGCGGAATCTCGCTGTCGGCGCGCCCGACCAGAAGCATGCCGGCGAGACCGTAGTACGTCTGCGATGCGGTCAACGTGTGCAGGTGGCTGTGATACCAGTACGTGCCCGGTGTCATATTTTTGGGAATATCGTATACATACGTATTCGACATGCCGGCATCGATATGCAGCAGTACGTTATCGGCATTGCCGCGGGGGCTGACGTGCGCGCCGTGTACGTGAAGATTGAACGGCGAAGATGTCATCATCGCCGGATACAGTGGTACGGTCTGGTCCTTGGGCGTGTACTTAGGATCGTAAAAGTCGGGGATGGTCAGGTTGCGCAACTCGTTGTTAATGTGAACGATGAGTGTCTCACCCGGTTCGACTTGCAACGTCGGTCCGGGATACTGGTGCGCGCCCGACATCTGACCGTTGGATGCGGTTCCACGCTGAACGGAGTAGTCGAAGAGCAGCATGTTCTTAACGGGTTTGGCGACGGTGTTGAGCGTAGCCGTCGACAGGCTCGGGGTCAGCGTGACCACAAGCACGCCATCTAAGCTGGCGAGCGTTACCTGTACGGCAAAGGCGGGACGAGAGGCC